>NZ_MABH01000147.1 GCF_001720585.1 Cereibacter johrii
ATGGTGCTGCGCCGAGCCCGCGGCCGCGCGCCGGGAACGCTGCCCCTCCCCGAGGGCTTCGGTCGCGCGCCGCGCGTGCTGGCGCTCGGCGGGCAGATGAAGGGCGCGATCTGCCTCGTGAAGGACGGGCAGGCGCTGCTCTCGCAGCATCTGGGCGATCTCGACGAGGCGCAGAGCTTCGAGGCCTTCACCCGAGCCATCGCAGATCATGCCGCGCTCTTCGATCATCGGGCGGAGCTCGTGGCGGTGGACCTGCATCCGGGCTATCGCGCAACCCAGGAGGGGCGGCGGATGGGGCTGCCCCTGGCCGAGGTGCAGCATCACCATGCCCATCTCGCGGCCTGTCTGGGCGATGCGCTCTGGCCGCTCGGGGCCGGGCCGGTGGCGGGGATCGTGCTGGACGGCACCGGCCTCGGCAGCGACGGCACGATCTGGGGCGGCGAGCTCCTGCTCGGCAGCTATCGCGAGGTTCTCCGGGTGGCGCATCTGGCGCAGGCGCCCCTGCCCGGCGGCGAGGCGGCCGCGCGGGAGCCATGGCGGAATGCGCTGGTGCGGCTCGATGCGGCGGACCTCGGCGATCTGGCCGACCGGCTGTTTCCCGACCGCCCGCGCGAGACCCTGCGGCGGGCGGTGGCGGCCGGAGTGAACGCGCCGCTTTCCTCCTCGGCGGGGCGGCTCTTCGATGCGGTCGCGGCCTGCCTCGGTCTGGCCGCGGACCGGCAGAGCTACGAGGGAGAGGCAGCGATGCGGCTCGAGGCGCTCGAGGGAACCGGCGCGCCCTATCCGTTCGCGGGCCTCGATCCCGCCCCGATGTTCCGGGCGCTCGCCACGGATCTGGCCGCCGGCGTGCCACCGGGCGCGATCTCGGACAGTTTCCACCGCGGCCTTGCCCGCGCCGTCTGCGCGCCTGCCCGCGCGCTCGTGGCCGAGGGCCGGGCCGAGGCGGTGGCGCTGACGGGCGGCGCCTTCCAGAACGCCCGGCTGCTCGCCGCCTGCCTCGCCGAGCTCGCGGGCGTGCCGGTTCTGACCCACCGGGCGGTGCCTCCGAACGACGGCGGGCTGGCGCTCGGGCAGGCGCTCATTGCCGCGGCGCGGCATATGGGCGCGGCGGAAGCCGCGTGACCGGAGGGCGGAAGGGCTGGTAACGCGCTTTCCTCACCCGTCCCTGCCCACAGCCGCAAAATCCTCGAAAAGAACTTCGTCAACAAAAGGTTAACGGATTTCATCCCCTCCCGCGCATTTCTTTTGCGCGGCCCGGAGCCTTCACCGCATTCCTTGGCATACGAAGCCGGCGGGCCCGAGAGGCCCAAGCCGCAGAGGCCAGCGGCCGGGGAAGCCGCCAGCGAGGGAGGACCGCGTTGCCCCAGATCGAAACCTTCTACGATGTGATGCGCCGCCAGGGGATCACCCGGCGCAGCTTCATGAAATATTGCTCGCTCACGGCGGCGGCTCTGGGCCTCGGGCCCTCCTTCGTGCCCAAGATCGCCCATGCGATGGAGACGAAGCCCCGCACGCCGGTGATCTGGGTCCATGGGCTCGAATGCACCTGCTGCTCGGAGAGCTTCATCCGTGCCGCCCACCCGCTGGCCAAGGATGTCGTCCTGTCGATGATCTCGCTCGACTATGACGATACGCTGATGGCGGCGGCGGGCCATCAGGCGGAAGCCGCGCTGATGGACACGATCGAGAAATACAAGGGCAACTACATCCTTGCCGTCGAGGGCAACCCGCCGCTGAACGAGGACGGGATGTATTGCATCATCGGCGGCAAGCCCTTCGTGGAACAGCTGAAGATGGCGGCCGAACATGCCAAGGCCATCATCAGCTGGGGGGCCTGTGCCTCCTACGGCTGCGTGCAGGCGGCGGCACCCAACCCGACGCGGGCGACGCCGGTGCACAAGGTCATCCTCGACAAGCCGATCATCAAGGTGCCGGGCTGCCCGCCCATCGCCGAGGTCATGACCGGCGTCATCACCTACATGCTGACCTTCGACCGGCTGCCCGAGCTCGACCGTCAGGGCCGCCCGGCGATGTTCTACAGCCAGCGCATCCACGACAAATGCTACCGCCGCCCGCATTTCGACGCGGGCCAGTTCGTCGAGGCCTGGGACGACGACTACGCCAAGAAGGGCTACTGCCTCTACAAGATGGGCTGCAAGGGGCCGACCACCTACAACGCCTGCTCGACCGTGCGCTGGAACGAAGGCGTGAGCTTCCCGATCCAGTCCGGCCACGGCTGCATCGGCTGCTCGGAAGACGGCTTCTGGGATCAGGGGTCCTTCTACGACCGGCTGACGAAGATCAAGCAGTTCGGCGTCGAGGCCAATGCCGACACGATCGGCCTCACGGCCGTGGGCGCTCTCGGCGCGGGCGTGGCGGCGCACATCGCGGCCACCGCCCTCAAGAGCGCGCAGAAGAAATCGCAGGCGGCGAATGCCGCGAAGACCGACGAAAAGACGGAGGCCTGAGCCATGGTCGCGACACCGAACGGTTTCAACCTGGACAATTCGGGCCGCCGCATCGTGGTGGACCCCGTGACCCGGATCGAGGGTCACATGCGCTGCGAAGTGAACGTGGACGATCAGGGCATCATCCGCAACGCCGTCTCGACGGGGACCATGTGGCGGGGCCTCGAGGTCATTCTCAAGGGCCGCGATCCGCGCGACGCCTGGGCCTTCACCGAGCGGATCTGCGGGGTCTGCACCGGCACCCATGCGCTCACCTCCGTCCGCGCCGTCGAGGATGCGCTGGGGATCTCGATCCCCGACAATGCGAACTCGATCCGCAACATGATGCAGCTGAACCTGCAGATCCACGACCACGTCGTCCATTTCTACCATCTGCATGCGCTGGACTGGGTGAACCCGGTCAATGCGCTGCGCGCCGATCCCAAGGCCACGTCCGAGCTGCAGCAGAAGGTCTCGCCCTCGCATCCGCTTTCGTCGCCGGGCTATTTCCGCGACGTGCAGAACCGGCTGAAGAAGTTCGTGGAATCGGGCCAGCTCGGCCTGTTCAAGAACGGCTACTGGGACAATCCGGCCTATCTGCTGCCGCCCGAGGCGGACCTGATGGCCACGACGCATTACCTCGAGGCGCTCGACCTGCAGAAGGAGATCGTGAAGGTCCACACGATCTTCGGCGGCAAGAACCCGCATCCGAACTGGCTGGTGGGGGGCGTGCCCTGCCCGATCAACATCGACGGCGTGGGCGCGGTCGGCGCGATCAACATGGAGCGGCTGAACCTCGTCTCCTCGATCATCGACCAGTGCATCCAGTTCACCAACAACGTCTATCTGCCCGACGTGGTGGCCATCGGCGGCTTCTACCGCAACTGGCTCTATGGCGGCGGGCTCTCGTCGAAGTCGGTGATGGCCTATGGCGACATCCCCGAGCATCCGAACGATTTCTCGCCCGGACAGCTGCACCTGCCGCGCGGCGCGATCATCAACGGCAATCTCGAGGAGGTGCATGACGTCGATCCGCGCGACCCCGAGCAGGTGCAGGAATTCGTCGATCACTCCTGGTATGCCTATGGCGAGCCGGGGCGCGGCCTGCACCCCTGGGACGGCGTGACCGAGCCGCGCTACGAGCTCGGCCCCAACGCCAAGGGCACGCGGACGAACATCCTCGAGCTCGACGAGGCGGCGAAATATTCCTGGATCAAGGCGCCGCGCTGGAAGGGGCACGCGATGGAGGTGGGCCCGCTCGCCCGCTACATCGTGGGCTATGCCAAGGGCCACGAGGACATCAAGAACCAGGTCGAGGGCCTGCTGCGCACCATGACCCTGCCGGTCTCGGCACTGTTCTCGACGCTGGGGCGGACGGCTGCGCGCGCGCTCGAGGCGGAATATTGCTGCCGCCTGCAGAAGCATTTCTTCGACAAGCTCATCACCAACGTGAAGAACGGCGACAGCAGCACCGCCAATGTCGAGAAATGGGAGCCGCGCACCTGGCCGAAGGAGGCCAAGGGCGTTGGCATGACCGAGGCCCCGCGCGGCGCGCTCGGCCACTGGATCCGCATCAAGGACGGCCGGATCGAGAACTATCAGTGCGTGGTGCCCACCACCTGGAACGGCAGCCCGCGCGACGCGGCCGGCAACATCGGCGCCTTCGAGGCGAGCCTGCTGGATACGAAGATGGAGCGCCCCGAGGAGCCGGTCGAGATCCTGCGCACCTTGCACTCGTTCGACCCCTGCCTCGCCTGCTCCACCCATGTCCTGTCGCCGGACGGCCAGGAACTCACCACCGTCAAGGTCCGCTGAGGGAGAAGACCATGAAGACCCTGCTTGCCATCCTCGTCCTCTCGGCCGTGGCTTCCCCGGCGCTGGCCCATACCGGCCATGGCGACGCCTCGGGCTTCGCCCACGGGCTCCTGCACCCGATCCTCGGGCCCGACCATCTGCTCGCCATGCTGGGCGTGGGGATCTGGTCGGGCATCGCGCTCCCGCGCCATCTCTGGGGGGGCGCTGCGACCTTCCTTGCGGCCATGACGGCGGGCGCCGCCCTCTCCTGGGCGGGCGTGGGCATCCCGATGGTCGAGACCTGGATCGTGGGCTCGGTCGTCCTCGCGGGGCTGCTCGTCGCCACCGCCCGCGCAGGACAGGCGCGGGTCGTGACCGGCCTTTCGCTGGGCGCCATCGCGACCTTCGCGGCCTGCCACGGCCATGCCCATGCGACCGAGGCCACGGGCGCCATCGGCGCCTATCTCGCGGGCTTCCTCATCGCCACGGCGGGTCTCCATGCCGCGGGCATCGGCTTGGCTCTCGCCACCGCGCGGGGCGGGCGGATCCTGCAGGGGGCGCTCGGGGCTGCGCTCGCCGGATCCGGCCTCCTCCTGATGGCGGGGTGAGGCCATGGACACCGAGATCGTCACGATCCACGTCCCCAACCCGAACGCCCCCACCCCGCTCGAAGCCTCGCGCAAGACCGGGACGGCGCGGCCCGAGGATATCGAGAGCATCTTCTACAAGACCTCGGTCTATGTCTACGAAGTGCCGGTGCGGCTCTGGCACTGGCTGAATGCCGCGATGATCTTCCTCCTGATCGGCACGGGCTACCTGATCGCCCGGCCGCTTCCGACGATGGAGATGGCCGAGGCGACCGACCAGTTCGTCTTCGGCTACATCCGCTTCGCCCATTTCGCGGCCGGACAGGTGCTGACCGTGGCCTTCGCGGCGCGGATCCTCTGGGCCTTCTTCGGCAACGTCCATTCGCGGCAGATGTTCAAGCTGCCGGTCTGGAACCTGCGCTGGGTCCGCGAGCTGATCTACGAGCTGAAATGGTATCTCTTCCTCGTGCCCGAGCCGCGGAAATACGTGGGCCACAACCCTCTCGCCCATGCCGCGATGTTCTTCTTCATCACGCTCGGCATGAGTTTCATGATCGTCACGGGCTTCGCGCTCTATGCCGAGGGCGCCGGCCAGGGCTCGTTCTACGACACTCTCTTCGGCTGGGTGCTGGGGCTGGTCGGCAACAGCCAGCGGCTGCACACGCTGCATCATCTGGGCATGTGGTCGATCGTGATCTTCACCATCATCCACATTTATGCCGCCGTCCGCGAGGACATCATGTCCCGGCAGTCGATGATCTCGACCATCGTCTCGGGCTGGCGGACCTTCAAGGACGACCGCGTGGAATAGGTCGACGCGGGGAGAATCTTTGGGCTCCGGAGGGGCGCGGCGCAACGCCGCGCCCCTCTTCATTCTGCAATGCGCAAAGCCACTGACGCGCCGCGACTGGAAAGCAACCTTCCACTTCCAGGCTCATCCAGGGCCGTTTCAGGAGCAATTAACCGTTTGCCGCCAAGGGCCTGCCAAAATGTCGCGGCGGGCTCGCATTTCCGGCTTCTTCCGAAAACTGCAAACCATATTGTCGAAGCACGGCCGGGGCGAAAAGCCCGTTGCCAGCAGCGGTCAAGAGGGAGGGACCAATGCCAGCATCTTCACCCGCAAGGGTGCTCATTCTCGGCATCGGCAACGTGCTCTGGGCGGACGAGGGCTTCGGCCCCCGCTGCATCGAGATCCTCGCCGAGAGCCACGCCTTCCCTGCGCAGGTGAAGCTGCTCGACGGCGGCACGCAGGGTCTCTATCTGCTGCCCTTCCTCGAAGAGGCCGACGCCCTCCTCGTGTTCGATGCGGTCGATTACGGTCTCCTGCCCGGCACGCTGATGGTCGCGCGCGACGAGGAGGTGCCCGCCTTCATGGGCGCCAAGAAGATGAGCCTGCACCAGACCGGCTTTCAGGACGTGCTGGCCACGGCCCAGCTTCTCGGGCGCTGCCCGGCGCGGCTCACGCTGATCGGCTGCCAGCCCGAGGAGCTCGAGGATTACGGCGGCTCGCTCCGTCCGGTCGTGGCGGCCCAGATCGCACCGGCGATCGGCCTCGCGCTGGCCGAGCTGGCCCACTGGGGCGTGATGCCGCTGCCCGGCCAGAGCCCGGCCGAAGGGCTCGCGGATCCTTCGCTGCGCCGCGACGCCTACGAGACCGGCCGCCCCGGCCCCGACGAGGCCTGCCGCACGGGCGATGCCCGCTTCTTCCCGGAACCCTGCTGATGTGCGTCGGGGATCCGCTGCGCCTGCTCGCGGTCGAGGGCATCGCGGGCACCGCCGAAGACGCGGCGGGCCCCTGCCTGATCGATCTGAGCCTCGTGCCCGAGGCGCGGCCGGGCGACTGGGTGCTTTCCTTCCTCGGCACCGCCCGTGCGGTCATCGCCGCGGACGAGGCCGCGCGGATCGCCGCCGCGCTGGCGGCGCTGCGCTCGGTGATGACGGGCGGCCCGGTCGGAGACGCCTTCGCCGACCTCGACCGTCCGCCGTCTCTTCCCCCCCACCTGCAGGCCGCGCTGGACGCGGGCCGCAACCACGGATGACGCCAGTGACCCACCCCCTGATCGCACGGCTCGAGACCGAATGCGGCTGGCCGCGCCTCGCCACGCTGGCCGAGGTCGAGGCCTTCACCGGCCGCCCGGGCGCCCATTGCCTCTTCATCCCGGGCGACCCTGCCCGCAACCTCGAGACCGCCGACGCAGCCGTCATCCTCCCCGAGCTGGTGATCGCCTTCCAGCGCGCCTTCGACTGCGCCATCGTCGACGATGCGATCGAGGCCGCGCTCCGCGACGCGACGCGGGCGCTGCGCACGCCGGGCTTTCTCTTCTACCGCAAGGGCCGGTTCCTCGGCGCGATCGAGAAGATCCGCGACTGGAGCGACTACATGACCCGCATCCCGCATCTCCTCGGCCGCATCTCCGCCTGAAAGGGTTTTCCATGAGTTCCTTCCACATGCCGCCCGCAGGGTTCGGCCCCGGCTCGCAGCCCGGCGACGAGGATGCGGATCTCGCCTTCATGGCGCTGCCCTCCGGGATGCGGACCTATGCGGCGCACCTGCCCGAGATCGAGAATGCGGAGCCCTTCGCCGCGGCCCTGACGCTCCTCGAGCGCGCGGCCGAGGCCTGCGAGCAGGGGAGCGGCCTGTTCGATCTGGCCGATCTCGACGCGCCGAACCGCCGCCTCATCGCCGAAACGCTGGGCCAGGGCGAGGTCGCGATGCGGCTGCGCGGCGTGCCCGCCCTCATGGTGCAGGAGAGCGTCTTTGCCGGCGTCTGGGCGGTGGCGGGCGCGGGCACCGACCGGCTGGAGATCGGCCCCGTGCCGCAGGCGGCGCTCACCCGTGCCTTCGCCCCCTTCCGCCCGGCACTGAAGGCCTCGGGCCACCGGCCGCAAGGCGTGGTGAACGCGCCCGCCCTGCTCGCGGAACTGGTCGAGAAATCCGCGACCTGGCGCCCCGGAGAGGAGCCGCATGTGGTCAACCTCACCCTCCTGCCCCACACCGAGGAGGATCTCCTCTGGCTCGACCGGATGCTGGGCGAAGGGGCCGTCACCATCCTCTCCCGCGGCTACGGCAACTGCCGCATCACCGCGACGGCCCTGCCGCAGGTCTGGCGCGTGCAGTACTTCAACTCGATGGACAGCCTGATCCTCGACACGTTCGAGGTCACGACCATGCCACAGGTGGCGCTCGCCGCGCCGGAGGATCTCGCGGACAGCGCGGCCCGCATCCGCGAAGTGCTGGAGGCGATCCGATGAGCGGCTTCGAGGGCTCCTATCTCGGCGCGAACGACCGGATCGGCCCGGCGGCCGTGATGGAATGCAAGATCTGCTGGACGCCCTACGATCCGGCGATGGGCGACGACTTCCGCCAGATCCTGCCCGGCACGCCCTTCGCGGCCCTGCCCGAGGACTGGAGCTGCCCGCACTGCGGCGCGCCGAAAAACCAGTTCATGGTCCTGTCCGATCCCGAGGCCGAGGCGGTCTCCGCCGCGGTGGCCGAACGGGTGGCGCGGCTCGTGGCGGATTTCGAGGATGTCTGGCACGGCAAGATGCGCGACGTGCCGCTGGTGAACAAGGCCCTCCATGTCGAGGCGGTGGGCTTCCGGCTGCACGAGGAGCGGCCCCTGGGCGTGCTGGTGGCGCCATGGTTCATGAACCTCGTGCTCCTGCCCGCCGAAGGAGAGGACTGGTCGGCCCTCACGCCCGGCGAGAAGGAGAATATCGCCTTCCCCTCGGGGGATTACGAATTCCTGCACAATGTCCGGCCGATGGGGGGTGGCTACAAGGCCTGCTCGCTCTTCTCGCCGATGAACGACTTTTCCAGCCAGCTTCAGGCGGTCGAGGTGGCGCGGGCCGTGATGGCCGCCCTGTTCGATCCGAAGAACCGGGCCGAGACCGACCGGGCGACCGAGATCCGCGCCGCCCGCGAGGCCGAGCTGGCCCCGCCCCCGGCCGATCCCGAACCCAGCCGCAGGGCGGTCATCACCGCCGGCCTCGGCCAGGCGGGATGAGCGGGTCGCTGACCCTCCGGCTCGGGCCCGAGGGTCCGCGCCTCCTGCGGGGGCCGGCCCTGCCGGTGGCAGCGCTGCTTGTCGGGCGCCCCCCGAAGGCTGCGGCCGAGCTTCTGCCGCGTCTCTTCAACCTCTGCCCCGTGGCACAGGCCACGGCCGTCCGGCTGGCGCTCGACCTGCCGCTGCCGGATCTCGCGGAGCTTGCCGCCGAGATCGCGCGCGAGCATCGGCAGAAGCTGACCCTCCTCTGGCCGCGGCTGCTGGACCTCCCCGCCGCGGATCCCGAACCGCTGCCCGCCCCTGCAGACCTGACCGGGTGGGTCGCGCGGCAGCCCCTTTTCGCCGCCCTCGCCCGGCTCTTTCCGCCGGGCACCGCCGTGGCCGACCTGCCCGCCGTGACGGGGGAAACCATGTTCGCGCCCAACCCTTGCGACAATTCTCCGGCGGCGCGACGGCAGGATCATCCGACCCTCTCCGCCGCGGCACGGCTCTGGGGCCGCGGGCCGCTCTGGCGCGCGCTCGGCCGTCTGGCCGATCTGGCGCCTCCTCCTCCGCCGGTCAGGCTTGCCTGCGGCGCGGCAGTCGTGCCGGCCGCCCGCGGCAGCTATGCCGTGCGCGCCCGCATCGACGGCGGCCGAGTGACCGCATTCGCGCGCATGACGCCCACTGACCATCTGATCGCCCCGGGCGGCATCCTCGAGCGCAGCCTTGCCACCCTGCCCGCCGACAGTGGCCGTCTGGTGCCGGTGCTGCTCGCGCTCCTCGACCCTTGCGTGCCCCTCACCATCGAGGAGGCCGCCCATGCATGAGATGTCCCTCTGCGAGGGGATCCGGGGCATCGTCGAGGATCAGGCGCGCCGCCACGGCTTTGCCGCCGTCAAGGTGCTGCGGCTCGAGATCGGGCGCTTTGCCGGCGTCGAGAAGGCGGCGCTGGGCTTTGCCTTCGACGTGGTGATGCGCGGCAGCGCCGCCGAGGGGGCGCGGCTCGAGATCCTCGACCTGCCGGGCCGGGCGCTCTGCTATGACTGCGGCGAAGAAGCCGTTATCGAGGACAGGTTCGACCCCTGCCCGCTCTGCGGCGGTGGCCGTCTGATGCCTGTGGGGGGCGACGAGATGCGGATCAAGGACATGGAGGTTCAGTGATGTGCACGGTATGCGGCTGCGGCGGCAATGTGACCTTCGAGGCGGGGCATGGCCATGCCCATGGCGCGGACGGACATTCTCATCATGGGAGCTTCTCCCATGGCCACGCCGGGCATCGTCCGCACACGGCGCAGGGCGCGGGCCATGCGCATCACCATGGCCTCGGGCCTGCCGGGGTGAGCGTGCCGGGGATGAGCCAGGAGCGGCTGATCGAGGTCGAGACCGACATCCTCGCCAAGAACAACATCTATGCCATGGCGAACCGGCACCGCCTGCGCGCGCTGGGGGTCCATGCCGTCAATCTCGTCTCCTCTCCCGGCTCGGGGAAGACGACGCTTCTGTGCAAAACCATTTCACTTCTCGCCGACGCACCGCTTGCCGTGATCGAGGGCGACCAGCAGACCTCCAATGACGCCGACCGGATCCGGGCCACGGGCGCCCCGGCGGTGCAGATCAATACGGGCAAGGGCTGCCATCTCGACGCCCATATGGTGGGCCATGCGATGGAGGATCTTCCGCTGGTGGCGGGCGCGCATCTCTTCATCGAGAATGTGGGCAACCTCGTCTGTCCCGCCGCCTTCGATCTGGGCGAGGATGCCAAGGTGGCCATCCTGTCGGTGACCGAGGGCGAGGACAAGCCGCTGAAATACCCCGACATGTTCACCGCCGCGCGGCTCGCGATCCTCAACAAGGTCGATCTTGCGCCCCATTGCGACGTCGATCTCGATCTCTATGAGGCGAACCTGCGCCGGGTGAACCCGCTGATCGAGGTGCTGCGCGTCTCGGCGCGCACCGGCGAGGGGATGGAGAGCTGGGTGAAATGGCTTTCCGCCCGCCGCACGGCCAAGATGCTCGGGGCGCGCGGCTGATGTCGCGGCCGCTGGTCCTCCTCGTCGACGACGAGCCGCATGCGCTGGCCGCGATGCGGATGGCGCTCGAGGACGAGTTCGACATCGCCACCGCCGCCTCGGGCGAGGAGGCGCTGCGGATCCTCGAGGATCAGTGGGTGCAGGTCATCATCTCGGACCAGAGGATGCCCGGCATGACGGGCGTCCAGTTCCTCACGCAGGCACGCGAACGCTGGCCCGAGACGGTCCGGATCATCCTGACCGGCTATACAGACGCCTCCGCGATGGTCGCCGCGATCAACGAGGCAGGCATCCACCAGTTCCTGACCAAGCCCTGGATCCCCGACCAGCTTGCGATGGCCGCGCGCAACGCCACCCGCCTCTTCCATCTCGCGCGCGAGAACGAGCGGCTGGCGCTCGAGATGCGCTTTCTCAATTCGACCGTCGAGACGCGGCTCGAGAAGCGGCGGCGGGCGCTGCGCGAGGGCATGGGGTTCGAGAGCATCCTGCGCGCGCCCTCCTCGCCCATGAATGCGGTGGTGCAGGCCGCGCGCCAGTTCGCGAGCTTCGATCTGCCCGTGCTGCTGACGGGCGAGCCCGGCACGGGCAAGGCGCAGCTCGCGCGCGCGATGCATTACGGCTCGCTCCGCTCCGACCGGCCGTTTCACGAGTTCAACCTGCAGGGCGTGCCCGAGGAGCTGGCTGCGATCGAGCTGTTCGGCGCGAAGCGCGGGGTGGCCGCGGGCAATGCGAGCCGCGTGGGCCTCGTGCAGAAGGCCGACCGCGGAACGCTCCATCTGGGGGCCATCGACACGGCTTCTCCCGCGCTCCAGATGGCGCTGATGCGGATGCTGGGCACCGGCAGCTTCAGCCCGGTGGGTGGGCAGGAGACCCTGACCACGAACCTCCGGCTGATCGTCTCGTCGCACCGCGACCTGCGCAGGCTGGGGGCCGAGGGGCAGTTCCGGGCCGATCTCTATTACGCGCTCTCGGCGGGCGAGATCGCGGTGCCGCCGCTGCGCGCCCGGCGCGGGGACGTGGCGCTGCTGGCGCAGGTGATGCTCGCCGATCTCGCGGCGACCCACGGCAAGCCGGTCCACGAGATCGAGCCCCCGGCGCTCGAATTCCTCGAGAATTACGACTGGCCGGGCAACCTGCGCGAGCTTGCGAACGAGATCACGCGGATGCTGGTCTTCACGCAGGGCAAGGTGCTGACCGCCGACCTGATTTCGCGCCCGATCCTGCAGGCCTCCCCCTCCGAGAGCGGCGCGGACCGCTCGGCCGAAGCGGTGCTGACCGCCGACGGCACGCTCAAGGACCGGGTCGAGCTGATCGAGATGCGCATCCTGCGCGAGACGCTGACCCGGCACCGCTGGAACAAGAGCCGCGCCGCGGCCGAGCTGGGGCTGAGCCGCGTGGGGCTCCGCGCCAAGCTCGACCGCTACGGGATCGCCGATCCCGCCGGGCGGCTGGCCGCCGAAGAGGAGGAAGACTGACATGTGCCTCGGCATTCCCGGCCGCATCGCGGCCATCACCGATCCCACGCGCCTGATGGCGCTGGCCGAGGTCTCCGGTGTGCGGCGCGAGGTGAATCTGGCCTGCGTCGCCGACGGGCCGCTCGAGGGTCTGGTGGGCCGCTGGGCGCTGATCCATGTGGGCTTCGCCATGAGCCTCATCGACGAGGAGGAGGCGGCGCGCACGCTCGAGGCGCTGCGCGAGCTGGGCGAGGCGGAGGAGGCGCTGGAAGCGATGGCGGCCGGAGACAGGGCGCTGGAGGGGATGGCATGAAATACGCGTCCGAATTCCGCGACCCCGCCCTCGCGCGGAGCCTCCTGGCGGCCATCGCCGCGCGCGCCGACGAGATCGGCGCCACCCGCGCCCGTCCGCTGCACATCATGGAGATCTGCGGCGGCCACACCCACGCGATCTTCCGCTACGGGCTCGACCGGCTGGTGCATGAGGGGATCGAATTCATCCACGGCCCCGGCTGCCCGGTCTGCGTCCTGCCGATGAGCCGGGTGGACGAATGCATCGCCATCGCCGAGCGGCCCGAGGTGATCTTCACCACCTTCGGCGATGCGATGCGCGTGCCGGGGGCGCGCGGCTCGCTCCTGCAGGCCAAGGCGCGCGGCGCGGACATCCGCATGGTCTATTCGCCGCTCGACGCGCTCGAGATCGCGCGGCGCAATCCCGCGCGCGAGGTGGTCTTCTTCGGCCTGGGCTTCGAGACGACGACGCCCTCGACCGCCCTCTCGATCCAGCAGGCGGCGCGGGAGGAGCTCCTCAACTTCAGCGTCTTCTGCAACCACATCACCGTCCCCGAGCCGATCCGGGCGCTGCTCGACGATCCCGACATGCGGCTCGACGGGTTCATCGGGCCCGGCCATGTCTCGATGGTGATCGGCATCCATGCCTATGATTTCGTGGCCCGCGATTACCGCAAGCCCCTCGTCGTGGCGGGCTTCGAGCCCACGGACCTCCTCCAGTCGGTGCTCATGGTGCTGGACCAGATCGCCGAGGGCCGCTCGGAGATCGAGAACCAGTATGCCCGCGTCGTGCCCGAGCACGGCAATCCGGTCAGTCTCGCGGCCATCGCCGATGTCTACGAGCGGCGTCCGAGCTTCGAATGGCGGGGCCTCGGCGAGATCGACGCCTCGGGCCTGCGCATCCGCGAGCCCTTTGCAGCCTTCGATGCCGAACGGAAGTTCGGGATCGGCTACGGCGCTGCCGCCGCGCCCCGGCCGGAGCCCGAGGGATGCGCCTGCGGTGCGGTGATGACCGGCCGGATCAAGCCCCCCGCCTGCCCGCAGTTCGGCCGCGGCTGCACGCCCGAGATGCCGCTCGGCGCGCTGATGGTGAGTTCGGAAGGCGCCTGCGCGGCCTACTGGCAATATGCCGGCGCACGCGGCCTCGCGGCGGAATAGGCCCGCGGATCGTCAGGACAGGCCCGGCACGGGCGGAACGGAAGGAACAGGATGGCGCTCAGGGACAGCCATGTGACGCTCGCCCACGGCGGCGGCGGAAAAGCCATGCGCGATCTGATCGAGGAGGTCTTCACGCGCCTCTTCCAGCCGCCGGGGATGGAGGATCAGGCGCGGCTCGCCTCGGCGGCCCTGGCCGAGCCGGGCGCGCGGCTCGCGCTCACCACCGACAGTTTCGTCGTGACCCCGCTCGAATTTCCCGGCGGCGACATCGGCAAGCTCGCCATCTGTGGCACGGTCAATGATCTCGCCGTGGGCGGCGCAGAGCCGCTCTGGCTCTCGGCCGCCTTCATCATCGAGGAGGGCACCGAGATCGCGCTGCTGCGCCGGATCGTGGCCACCATGGCGGCCGAGGCGCGGGCGGCCGGCGTGCGGATCGTGACGGGCGACACGAAGGTGGTGGAACGCGGCGCGGCCGACGGGCTCTTCATCACCACGACCGGCGTGGGCGTGATCCCGCCCGGGCGCGAGCTTTCGGCCGCGGCGATCCGGCCGGGCGACCGGCTGCTCGTGAACGGAGGCCTCGGCGATCACGGCGCCACCATCCTTGCCGCGCGCGGGGATCTGGCGCTTTCGACCGATCTCCAGTCGGATTGCGCCGCGCTCGGGCATCTGATGGCTGCCGTGCTCAGGGCCGCGCCGGGCGCCCGGGCCGCGCGGGATGCGACACGCGGCGGGGTCGCGGCGGTGCTGAACGAGATGGCCGAGGCCTCGGGCGTGGGGCTCGTCATCGAGGAGGAGGCGCTGCCGCTGCGGGCCGAGGTTGTCGGGCTCTGCGAGATCCTCGGCCTCGATCCGCTCTATCTGGCCAATGAGGGGCGGCTCGTGGTCGTCGTGCCGGAAGCGGAGGCCGAGGCGGCCCTCGAGGCCATGCGTGCCTGCCCCGAGGGCGCGGGCGCGGTGGCCATCGGGCGCGCGGTCGCGGACCATCCGGGGCAGGTGCGCATGACGACCCGCTTCGGCGGCAGCCGGATCGTCGACATGCTGGTGGGCGAACAACTGCCCCGCATTTGCTGAGGCGGCGGCTTGACCGGCCGCCTCCCGCCTGTCACATCATGGTTGCTGCATATGTGCGGAGATCACGATGAAACGTCTGCTGATGCTTCTGGCCGCCGCCCTGCCGATGGCTTCCGGCACCCGGGCGGGCGATCTGGTCTCGGCCGCGCCCTCGGCGCCGGAGCTCCTCGCGGGGGAGGCGCTGGTCGTCGACATCCGCGAGCCTTCGGAATGGCGCGAGACCGGCGTTCTGCCGACGGCGGTGCTGCTAACCTACCGGGATGCCGCGGGATTTCTCGCCCGCATCGAACCGCAGCTGAAGCCCGGCCAGCCGATCGCGCTCCTCTGCCGCTCCGGCCGGCGGTCGGCCGCCGCGGCCGCAGCCATCGCGGCCCGGACCGACCATCCGGTGATCGACGTGGCGGGCGGACTGGGGCGCCTTGTCCGCGAAGGCTACAAGCCCTCCCCCTGCCCCGCCTGCTGACACGGCCATCAGGGCGGGCCCGCCCGGGCCGCCCCATCTCCGGAAGCCCGCCATGGATCAGGACCTGTCCCGCCCCCCGCTTTCGGTGCTTGTCGCCGACGATCAGCCGCTCGTGCGCGAGCTGATCCTGGGCCTTCTTGCGCGCGAGCCGGATCTGGCGCCGGAGGGGGTGGCGGACCTGCCCGAGGCGCTGGCGCGGATCGCCGCGCACGGTCCTTTCGACGTCGTCCTGCTCGATCTCGTCATGCCGGGGATGAACGGGCTCGAGGGGCTAGAGCGGGCGATGGCGGCCAACGGCGGCCGGCCGGTCCTGCTCATGTCCGGCAACCTGCCCGAGGAGATGCTCGCCGAGGCGCAGCGTCTGGGCGTGGCGGGCGTGCTGCCGAAGACCCGGTTCGCAACCATTGCCGAGACCGTCCGCGAAGCGGGCCGAAGGGACCGCCTTCCCCTCGCCGAGGCCGAACGGCAGCTTCTGCAGATGCTGGTCGCGGGCGAGGCCACCGAAGAGCTTGCAGCCCGCCTGGGGAAAGAGACCTTCGAGACGGTCCTCGCGGCGCTGTTCGCGCGTCTGGAAGTGTCCAGCCGGGCACAGGCGGTGCTCGCCGCCCGTCGCCGCGGCCTCGTCTGAGACCTCCTGCCGCCTGTATCGCCTTGCGAAAGGACGGGCGCGGTTCCGAAAGGCCGGGCATCGTCGCTGGCCCGTCCGGGTTAAGGTTTCGGGAAAGGATCCGGGGCAGGATGCTGGGGTGACTCGCGCCTGCGGCGCGGGTCGTTCCCGTGAAGGAGACCTGCAGGTGACGCGTGCCGTTCCGACCCGACCCGGCCCCCCACGGGTGCAGCCATGATGCCTGCCTGGGCCTCGCGTCTCGGCGCGTCGCGCGGTCAGGAGCGCGCGCTTGAGGAGGAGCGGAGCCGGACGCAGGCGGCGCTTCAGGTCATGCCGCACATGCTGCTCGAGCTGGACGCCGAGGAACGGCTCCTGCGGGGCCATCCGGGCTGGCTCGACCATCTGCCTCTGCTCGGGCCCATGGAGCAGGGTCAAGGGCTGCAGGATTTCCTCCCCGCCGACCTCGCGACGGAGGTGCGCCGCGCGCTGGCTGAGGTCGAGACGACCGGCGCCCCCGTCAGCCGCGACTGGCAGTTGCGGCACGCGGGCACCCGCGTCTGGCTTGCGATCTCTGCCGCGCGCCTGCCCCCGCTTGGCCAGGACGGGCGGCCCGGCCATGCGGTCATGATCTGCGACACGACCGAGCTGCACGCTCAGCGAAAGCAGGCGGACAGGCTGGGCAAGTTCGCCCAGCTCACCACGAACCTCGTGATCGTCACCGATCCCGACCAGCGCATCGAATGGGTGAATGCCGCCTTCGAGCAGCAGACCGGTCATCCGGGCCAGTCGGTGCGCGGCCAGCCCCTCTGCGCTGTCCTGCAAGGCACACCCGCGCCGGACGGATGCGGCGATCGCCTGAGCGCGATGCTGGCCGAGGGTCAGCCGGCACGCGCCGAGGTCGAGGCCACCGCCGCCTGCGGGCGCAGCTTCTGGCTCGACGTCTCGATCCAGCCGCTCCTCGACGACGAGGGCACGCTCGATGGCTACATGGCCGTGGCCAGCGACATCACCGCCCACAAGCGGCAGGAGGAGCAGCTGGCCGCCCTGGCGGCCGAGGCGCGCGCCGCCCGGGCGCGGATCGCGGCCGCCGTCGACGTCCTGCCGGACGGGTTCGCCTATTTCGACGCAGAGGACCGGCTCGTCGTCTTCAACCCGCAATATCGCGATTGCTACCCCAGCGCCGCGCAGGTCATCGTGCCGGGCGCGACGTTCGAGCAGATCCTCCGTCAGGCGGTGCAGGCCGGCGACATCCTCGAGGCGCGCGGCCGCGAGGAAGACTGGCTGGCCCAGCGTCTCGCCGCCCATCACCACGGCAACAACCAGCTGGAGCAACAGCTGGCCGACGGGCGCTGGCTGCGCGTGATCGAGCGGCAGACCCCCGACGGCGGTCGCGTGGGTCTGCGGGTCGATGTGACGGCGCTGAAACTGGCTGAACAGCGGACGCGCATCGACTTCTCGGCGACGATGGACGCGTCGCAGGACGGGATCGCCTTCACCGATCCCGAAGGGCGCTACATCTACATGAACCCCGCCCACCGCCAGATGTTCGGCATCGCCACCGAGGACGAGATCCTCGGCCGGTCCTGGCGCGACCTCTATGCCGGCGACGTGGCCGACCATATCGCCACCGCGGCCCTGCCCGCGCTCCTGAGCACCGGGGGATGGCGCGGCGAGCTGATCGGCCGGCGCCGCGACGGCAGCGACCTGCCGCAGGAAGTGTCGCTGACGCTCAAGGCGGATGGGGGGATCATCTGCATCTCGCGCGACATTTCCAAGCGGCTGCGCGAGCAGCAGGAACGGACGCGCCTGCGCGAGGAGCTGCAGATGGCGCAGCGGCGCGAGGTGATCGGGCAGCTGGCCTCCGGCCTCGCGCACGATCTGAACAACCTGCTCGCGGCCATCGGCGGCTCGGCGCTGCTGATCCGCGAGCTGCAGCCCGGCGCGGCCGAGGTCCATGCGCAGCGCATCCTGGCCGCGACCGAGCAGGCCGGGGCGCTCGTCCGCCGCTTTCTCACCCTCGGCAAGCGACAGAGCAACCGTTCGCGCATCGACCTGCTTCCCCTTCTGCGGGAGGCGGCCGATCTGGTGCAGGCGGGCCTGCGCAACCGCACGCGGCTCACGCTCGCGCTGCCTGACGCGCCGGTCTGGATCGAGGCGGATCCGACCGACATCCTGCAGGTGGTGCTGAACCTCGTCATCAATGCGCGCGACGCGATCTCGACAGCGCCCCCGCGCGAGGGCGGCCACGAGATCAGCGTGACGCTCGCGCCGGCCGGGCCCGCGCAACTCGCGCAGCCCTATGCGGTGGGGGCGCCCTGCGCCGACCGGCGCTATGTCTCGATGACGGTCAGCGACAGCGGCCCCGGGATCGAGCCTTCGATGCAGGCCAAGGTGTTCCAGCCCTATTTCTCGACCAAGGGCGCCGCGGGCACCGGGCTCGGGCTCGCCATCGTGACGGGCGTGCTCACCGCCAACCAAGGGGCCATCGCGCTGCAGAGCGTGCCCGGAGAAGGCACGCGCTTCACCGTGCTCTGGCCCGTCGAGCCGCCGGACGCGGCTGCACCCCCTGACGAGCCCGCGCCGCATTTCGCCCTGCCCGCTGCAGCGGAGCCTGCCCCCTCCGTGCCGGAGGCCCGGCCTGCCGGTCACCTCGCCGGGCGCACCATCCTCGTCGCGGACGACAATGCCGACGTGCTGCGCGTGCTGGTGGCCTTTCTCGAGGGCGCGGGCGCCGAGGTCGTGCCCTGTTCGGATCCGCGCGACGCGCTGGCGGCGCTGCGCGACGATCCGCAGATCTGGGACCTGCTGGTGACAGACTACGACATGCCGCAGATTTCGGGGGCCGACCTCTGCCGCGCCGCCAACGACCTCGCGCCGGATCTTCCGGTGCTGCTCATCACCGCCCTGCCCGACTGGCGGAGCCGGATGAGCGCCCCGGCGCCCCGCTTCACCGCCGAGCTGGGCAAGCCCCTCGCCCGCGCAACGCTGCTCGACGCGGCCGAGCGCGCGATCGGCGTGAAGGGGGGCTAGCGCCGAAAGGGATCAGCAGAAGAGAAAGTCCTCGGCGTCGAGCGACGTGGCCCGAACGTGCTGCAGCAGGATCGAGTCGCTCTCCGAGAACACGATCAGGGTGCCCGCGCCAACTTGGCGCAGTTCGAGCGGAGCCGCGTAGTCATGGATTTCCAGCCGGTCGCCGCCGTTCCCGACCCGGAAGTCGGTGATGACGTCGCGCCCGGACCCTTCGGCGAAGACGAACCTGTCGGCCCCCGACCCGCCGGTCAGCACATCGCGATCGAGCCCGCCCTCCAGCCGGTCGTTGCCGGCCCCGCCGATGAGCCGGTCGCAGCCGGTTGCACCCGCCAGACGGTCGTGGCCCGCGCCTCCGATCACCGTGTCCTGCCCGATCCCGCCGCTCAGCACATCCGAGCCGCCGCGCCCCTCGAGCCGGTCATTGCCGCCACCGCCCGACAGCCGGTTCGCGGCCTCGTTGCCCGCCAGGACGTTCGCAAGCCCGTTGCCCACCCCGTTGATGGCCGCCGTCCCCGTCAGCACCAGCCGCTCGACATGCGCCGCAAGCTG
Organism: Cereibacter johrii; assembly: GCF_001720585.1. GTDB lineage: Bacteria > Pseudomonadota > Alphaproteobacteria > Rhodobacterales > Rhodobacteraceae > Cereibacter_A > Cereibacter_A johrii. Next base: position 19,474 of record NZ_MABH01000147.1, read on the forward strand.
GTGGCTCACCGAGGCGCAGACGCGGTCCAGCCCCTCGCCTGCCCGCTCCACGATCTCGTCTCCGGCCTGATTGACGATGTAGGTGTCATTGCCCGTGCCGCCGATCATCCGGTCGGCCGCAGCGCCGCCCCGCAGCGTGTCGTTGCCGCCGAAGCCGTAGAGCAGGTCCCCGCCGCTCGTGCCGCGCAGGTCGTCCGCACCGCCCCTGCCGAAGATCGTGCTGTCCGAGGGCAGCCGGATGTTCTCGACATAGGCGGTCAGCCGGTCGGGCGGCTGCCCCATCTGCCCCGCCCAGGGGCTCAGCTCGGGCGGGGTCGCCCAGAGGTCCGCGAGGCTTGCGAGAGGCCCGAGATCCCAGATGCCGCCCTCGACATGCTCGGGGCCGATCCGGGCCACCGTCTCGCCATCGACCCGGAAGAAGGCGGCCTTCTGCGTCACCTCGATCTCGTAGACATGCGGCGCGGCAGCCGCGTCGAACCCGAGATCCACGATCATCGGCTCGCGGAGCGAGACGTGATGGCCCGCCCTGTCCTCGAAATGCACGGCGAGATGGATGCGCGTCGTGTCGCCGCCCACGAATTCGATGTCGAATTCGCGCCAGGGTTGAACGCGGTAATCGTCCTGATAGAGGAAGAGGCCGAAGACCGTGCCGTCGACCATGTGCGGCGCCTGGGCCATCCAGCTCCAGGAGCCGGTGGTGAAGGCGGCCTCGGACTGGAGCTCTCCGCCGAGCCAGGGACGCGCGGCGCTGTCGTGCGACCGGTTCAGGATCAAGGCGATGCGCTCATCCTCGAGCAGCCGCACATTCTCGCCCGACCAGCTGGTCAGGTAGGATTGTCCGGCATCCCAGGTGGAGACCAGAAAGTCCTTGCCGCCGTGCCGAAGATACATCCGCCCGTCCCTCGTCCTTCTCTGCGGCAGGCGAGGTCACTCAACCCCGGCGCGCAATCCTGACTACCGGTTCGGCAGGTCAGAAGAACGACAGGAGTTCGACAAGGAGACATACTTACGGCAGGAGGCCCGTCCCATCTGGATGGGACGGCCTTCGGCGCGCCCCGCGCGTCAGACGCGGACGGCCGGCGCGGTCCGGCCTGCCCGGACCGGCGGCGGCGGCAGGCTCTGGCCCAGATGCCGCGCGAACCAGGCCGCCGTCTCGGGCAGGCCCTCGGACAAAGGGATCTGCGGCTCCCATCCAAGCAGCCGCTTCGCCCGCCCGATGTCCGGCCGCCGCCGGCGCGGATCGTCCTCGGGCAGCGGCCTGTGAACGACACCCGCGGCCGTGGGCACGAGGGTCTGCACCAGCGCCGCCAGCTCGGCGATGGTGAATTCCCCCGGATTGCCGAGGTTGACCGCGCCGTCGGGCGTCTCCTCGGCCTCCATCAGGGCCATGAGGCCCGCCACGAGATCCGAGACATAGCAGAAGGAGCGCGTCTGCTCGCCCGTGCCATAGACCGTCAGCGGCTCGCCCCGAAGCGCCTGCACGAGCAGGTTCGACACGATCCGCCCGTCATCGGGACGCATGTGCGGCCCGTAGGTGTTGAAGATGCGCGCCACCCGCACGTCCGCCCGTCCGCGGCGGCTGTAGTCGAAGCAGAGCGTCTCGGCCGCGCGCTTGCCCTCGTCGTAGCAGGCGCGCGAGCCGGTGCAGCTCACGTTGCCGCGGTAGTCCTCGGGCTGCGGATGGACCTCGGGATCGCCGTAGACTTCCGAGGTCGAGGCCTGCAGGAAACGCGCGCCATGGGCCTCGGCCAGCGCCAGCAGGTTCCCTGTGCCCACCACGTTCGTCATCATCGTGTGGACAGGGTCGGCCTGATACTGGGGCGGCGAGGCGGGGCTTGCGAGATTGTAGACCCGCTCGACCGTCTCGCTCAGCCGGATCGGCTCGATCACATCCTGCCGGATGAGGCGGAACTCGCGGAAGTTGCAGAGCGCCTGCACATTCTCCATCGAGCCGGTCAGGAAGCTGTCGAGGCAGAGCACGCGATGGCCCTGCCGCAGCAGCGCCTCGCAGAGATGCGAGCCGACGAAGCCCGCGCCCCCGGCCACGAGGATGGTGTTCTGTGCGGTTCTCTTGAGCATGAAAGCCTCCGTTGTCCCGGCGCTACCTGCGCCCCGTCACCGCCTACTGTCCTGCGGCGTCTCAGGCCGCCGCCGCCCGCAGATCCCGCAGCGCCGCCGCCAGCTCGCGGGCACGGGCCCGGCCCGTGTGCTGGGCGAGCACCCGCCGCTGGGCGCCGAAGCCTATGGCGCGCCGCGTCTCCTCGCCCATCGTGCCGAGGATCCCGACCACCTCCTCCGTGCCCTGTGCGATGCAGATCGCCTCTCCGTCCGGCAGAAGCTCGTCCAGCCCGCGCCAGGCGTCCGAGATGACGGGCGTGGCACAGGCCGCGGCCTCGAAGAGCCGCACCGAAGGCGACCAGCCCATCCGGCGCATGGCCGCCCGGGTCACGTTCAGCGTGAACCGCTGGCGGCTGTAGAAGGCCGCGTGATCGGACGGGGGCAGATGCTCGATCCGCTCGACATTGGCCGGCCAGTCGATCCCGGCCGGATAGGAGGGCCCCGCCACCACGAAGCGCCGGGCGGGCATCCGCCGGGCGGGCTCGATCAGCAGCGCCTCGAGCGTGGGCTGCCGGTCGGGGCTGAAGGTGCCGAGATAGCCCAGATCCCACTCCGGCACCCCCGGCACGGGGCGGTAGCGCTCGGGATCGACCGAGCAATAGAGCGCACGGGCCGCACGCGCCCCGCGCACCTGCTCGAGATGATCGAGCACCTCGCCCCCCGAGAAGGAGAAATAGAGGTCGAAGAGCGGCACCTGCCGGGCCGCGAGGAACTCCTCCTGCCCCTCGTCGAGGAGGCTCATCGTGACCGGCGTGTCGATGTCGTAGAAGGCGAAGAGCCTCGGGCGCAGCGCCGCCACCGCATCGATCACCGCGCGCCCCTCGGGAACGTAGGAGCCGACGATGACGGCATCCGCCGCGCGGATCCGCTCGGCCCAAGGGCCGGTGAGATCCGCGACCGAGCGATAGAGGGCCAGCCGGCAGAAGTCGGGCTCGGGCAGGTCGCGGTTCTCGGCATACCAGGGCACGTCGCGCTCGAGGAAGAGCGTGCGGTGCCCCTCTTCGGCCAGTCCGCGTAGGAGGGCGCGGTAGGTGGTGGCATGGCCGTTCCCCCAGGAGGAGGAGAGCGAAAGGCCGATGATGACGATGTCGAGACTCATTCCGCCGCCTCCATCCGCCCCAAATGCCGCTCGAACAAGGCGTGGGCCTGTTCCGCCCGGTGCGCGTAGGTATGTTCCGAGAGCACCCGCCGGAGGGCCGCATCCCCCATCAGCCGCGCGCGCTCGTGGCCCACGCTGCGCAGGAGGTCGGCCACATCCTGCCCGTCGCGCGCGACCAGCACCTCCCGCTCGGGCGCAAGGAACAGCTCGATCCCCTCCCAGGCGTCGGTGACGAGGCAGGCACCCGCGCCCGCCGCCTCGAAGACGCGCGTGGCGGGCGAGAAGCCGTTGGCCGCCATGCTGTCCCGCGCGATGTTGAGCACCATCCGCGGGGAGCCGTTCAGCGCATTGTGGTCTGCCGTGCCGACATGGCCCAGACGATGGACGTTCGGCGGGAAGGCGCGGTCGTGCCAGCCCGAGCCCCCGAGAAGGAAGCGCGCCTCCGGCACCTCGCGGGCCGGACGGGTGAAGAATTCCTCCACGCGCGCGTCGCGGTCCGGCAGCCTGTTGCCGAGGAAGGCCAGATCGCCCACGAACCGGTCCTGCGGCGCCACCGGATGATGCGTCTCGGGATCGAGCGCGTTGTAAATCGGCACGCAGTCCCTCGCCCCGAGCGCGCGGTAGGCCGCCACGACCGGATCGCCGCCGCCGTAGGTCAGCACGAGATCGAGCGATCCCAGAGCCTGCCGCAGCGGATGGTCGGGCGCCGCCTGCATCTCGGCCAGCGTCGCGGGCGCGTCCACGTCCCAGAAGACGCGCAGCGCATCGGGCCGCGCGGCGCGCAGCACCTCGGCCAGAAGGAGGTCGTCCTCGTAGCCCACGCCCGAGCATTTCACCACGATGTCGGCCTGCCCCGCCTCGGCCGCGGCCCGCTTCAGCGCCTCGGGCGTGCCGTCATAGACCACCACCCGGCACCAGTCGGGCGGGTCGATGTCGCGGTTCTTCTGCCGGTCGTAGACGTCGGGCTCGTAGAAGGTCACGCGGTAGCCCCGCCCGGCCAGCGCCCGGATCATGCCGCGATAGTAGGTGGCGGCCCCGTTCCAGTAGGCCGAGACGAGGCTCGATCCGTAAAAGGCAATGCTGCGCATCAGGCCACCTCCGCCCGGTCGGCCGGCAGGCCCAGTTCGGAGACGATGGACAGCAGCTCATCCACGCGGTGCCGGCAGGTGTGGCGCGCCCGGATGGTGGCGAGCCCGTGTTCCGCCAGCGCCTCCGCGAGGTCGCGGTCGTGCAGGACGGCGCGCAGGTGGCGCTCCATCTCGGCGCCGTCGCGGGCCACGAGATAGTCCGTCCCGGTGCGGAAAAGGCCCTCGGCATCCGACCAGGGCGCGGAGACGAGCGGGATGCCGCAGGCCAGCGCCTCGAACACCCGGATCGTGGGAATGCCCGGCAGCGCCTCGACGTAAGGCCTGCGCGGAACATGCATCGTCACCCTGTGGCGACCGAAGGCGGCAGGCACCTCGGCATTGGGGATCCATCCCCGGTAGGAGATGCCCGCACCGGCCAGCCGCACCAGCGCCTCGGCCGGATAGCGCACGCCGCGCACCGTGGTGCGCAGGCCCAGCCGCCCGGCAGGCTCGATCAGGAATTCGGACAGTTCCGCGCTGCGTTCGCCGTCGCCCCAGTTGCCGATCCAGATCAGGTCGCCCTCGATCTGGGAGGGTATCGGGCGGAAGAGCGTATCGTCGGCCGCCTCGTGCCAGGTGAAGACCTGCCGCCCCCAGCCCGCGGCGAGGTAGGTCTCGCGCAGGGTCTCGCCGAAGGCCAGCACCCCGTCATAGCCCGAGAGGTCGAGCCCGCCGATCTCGCCGCCGGCGCTGACGGCGCGATGATGCGTATCGTGGAAGAGAAGCAGGAACCGCCCGCCCGCGGCCCGTGCACGGCCGATGCGCGAGACGAGCGCGGGCTCCGTCCATTCGTGCACCACCACCACGTCGGCGTCGGCGAGCGCCGCCTCGTGATCGAAGCCCGGCCCATAGGTCTCGACCGGCAGATCCGGGAAGGTGCGGGCGAAGGCCGTCTCGGCTGCCACGCCCTGATCGGCCAGAAGGTTCTGGCGGCTCCAGCCCCCTTGCGGCTCGAGCGCCCGTGCCGCGTGGCCGCGGTGGATCAGGTCGCGCATCACGCCGCGCAGGAAATGGGCATTGCCGTGGTTCCAGTCGGAGACGAGCGAATGGGTGTAGAACAGGACCTTCATGTCACCTCGCGGCGCGGAGAGTTTCGGGAATGGGGCAGAGCTCGGCATAGAGGGCGGCCATGGCGCGCGCCTGCCGCTCGGGCGTGTAGGAGGCGGCGCGGGCCTGCGCGGCCTGCCCCAGCGTGCGGCGACGGGCCGGGTCGCGGATGAGCCGGTTGACCGCCTCGGCCAGCGCCATCGGATCCTCGGGCGGGAAGAAGACGGCCGCCCCGTCCCAGAGTTCGCGGAAGGTGGGGATGTCCGACAGGACGAGCGGCAGCCCGCCCCGCGCGGCCTCGAGGACGGCCAGACCGAAGGGCTCGTAGCGCGAGGGCGAGACGAAGATCGAGGCCTCGCCCATCAGCTCGAGCACCTCGGCATGGCTGATCTCGCCCCGGGCCTCGGCCGCGCGGATCGCCACGGCCTGTCCCTTCGGCGAGGCGGCGGCGCCGGCCATCACCACCGGCCAGTCGATGAGCGGGGCCGCCGCATCGAGAACGGCGGCATTCTTGCCCTCGTCCCACCAGCGCCCCGCCGACAGCACCATCGGCCGCGCCATCCGTCGCGCGGGGGGCGCGGCGCGGCTGGCATTGGCCACCACCCGCACCTCCGGCAGCGGACCGTAGGACCGCGCCATCAGATCGGCCTGCGCACGGGTGGGCGTCACCACCACATCGGCCGCGGCAAGGCCCTGCCGGTTCAGCCGCCGCTGCCAGAGCCAGCCCGCGGGCAGCACACCGTCGCGCACCGCCGCAAACCAGGTCACGACGCAGGAATGCGAGACCGCCAGCACCGGCACCGGCACCGACAGGCCCGCCGCCTGCGACGGCAGATTCAGGTGGATGAGATCGACCCGATGCCGGCGGGCGACGCCCGCGATCATCTTCGGCACCGCCGCGAGCTCGGATTCGCCGCCCCCCAGCCAGTCGAGCGGCGCCTCGCACCAGTCGAGCGGGCCCAGCGCCTCGGCCTCGCGCCGCTGCGCCGCGGAGGGCTCGGGGCCGAAGCCCGCGAAGACCACGTCCACCTGCCCCCGCAGCCCCGCCGCGAGATCCATCGCGTAGCGCCAGACCCCGCCCACGGCATCGACCGTCATGAGGATGGTCAGCCGCGCCCCGCTCATGCGGATCTCCGCGCACGCAGCGGTTCGGCCTCTGCCGCCGACGCACCGCCGACCCGGTGTTCGGCCAGCCACGCGGCGAGCCCGGCGAGACCTTCGCGCCAGCCGACGGTCGGCGCCCAGCCGATCGCCGCCCCCAGCGCCCGGGTGTCGGCCACGAACCAGAGCTGGTCGCCCTGCCGCCAATCCTCTTCGGTCACCGTGACCGGACCGCCCGTCAGGTGCCCGATCTCCTCCAGCACCTGCCGCAGGCTCACCGCATTGCCGGGCCCGCCGCCCAGATTGAAGGCCTGCGAGCGGACACGCCCGGCGCTCACCTCCGCCATCAGCCGCCGGTAGGCCACGACCGCATCGCTCACATGCAGCACGTCGCGCACCTGCCGCCCGTCGCCGAAGACCGAGATCCCCTTACCCTTCAGCGCCCGGATCAGGAAATGGGCGACCCAGCCCTGATCCTCGGTGCCGAACTGGCGCGGCCCGTAGATGCAGGACATGCGCAGCACCGCCGTCGGCAGCCCGAAGCTCTTGGCATAGTCGATCACATACTGGTCGGCCACGCCCTTCGAACAGCCGTAGGGCGTGCAGAAATCGAGCGGCCGCCCCTCTCCGATCCCGTGGGCGAGGATCTCCGGATCGGCCGGCACATGGCGCTCGCCCGGCTGCATTTCCAGATCCTCGAGCGCACCGTAGACCTTGTTCGTGCTGGCAAAGAGGAGCGGCACCGGACGCCCCGTCGCGCGGATCGCCTCGAGCAGGTTCAGCGTGCCGCGGGCATTGATCTCGAAATCGGCGACCGGGCTTTCGAGGCTCGTCGTCACCGCCGTCTGCCCCGCGAGATGATAGACCGCCGCCGCATCGCGGGCGGCATCGGCCATGGCGCGCTCGTCGCGCAGATCCGCGATCACCGGATGCAGCCGCTCGCCGTGGCGCGCCTTCAGCCAGCGGAGATTGTCCTCCACTCCCGCCCGCCCGAGATTGTCGAGCAGGATCACCTCCTCGCCGTCCGACAGGAGCGCATCGGCGAGGTTCGAGCCGATGAAGCCCGCGCCGCCCGTGATGACCGCAGGCCGCACCGCCCGCGAGAGCGAGGGCGCGCAGAGCCCGGCCATCGACCGCACGCCCTCCACCCCCTCCCCGCTCAGGAGCCGCGCGAGGAGCTTGGGCTTGCCCGCTTCGTCCACCGCGCCCATGTGGTAGTGGCGCGGATCGAACCAGAGCCCCTCCTGCACCGGCACGTCGCGCGGCAGGTCGCGCCATCCGTACCAGTACATCCGGTCGGCCGGCGCCTTCAGCGCCCCCGCAAAGCGCCGCGTCTGCTCCAGCTCGTCGTTGCGCCAAGTGGAATAGCCGGTCTCGGTGATCCAGATCTCGCAATCGGGATTGTGCCGGTCGAGAATGGCCCGCATCTCGCCCAGATGCAGGTCCCATCCGCCCCAGGTGCTCTCCTCGCTGTCCCAGGTGCCGGGGAAGCCATGGAAGCCCGCGGCCGCGCATTGCGCGAGCACGCCGCGCTCGCCCATCAGGTCGAGCCAGAGCGGATCGAACGGACAAGGCCCGCCCAGGACGGGCTTCCAGCCGCGTTCGCGCACCCACCAGGCGGCCCCGCCCACCATCTCGCAGAAGAGCAGGAAATCGCTGTCCAGCCGCCAGTCCCAGTCGAGCAGGTTGTTGGGCTCGTTCCAGAGCTCGACATGCGAGAAATGCCGCCCGTAGCGCGTCAGCGCATGGTCGACGAAATCGGCGTAGGATTTCAGCTCGTGCGGCGGGCCCGAGCTGCGGCCCGTGCGCGACAGCGAGGGCGGCGTGTAATGGATGCAGGGCAACAGGTCGATCTCGCGGCCGAGCCGCGGGATCAGCCAGTCGAACCAGTCCGAGCCGCCGGGCGTCACATAGTCGGCCCAGCTCAGATGCGTGCGCAGATAGCGCGCGCCGCTGGTGGCCAGACCTTCGAGCGCCTCCTCGACCCGGTCGTGATCGCCCGGGCGGAACCATTCGACGAAGCCGAAGTCGCGGCTCATGTCACGAGCCCCCGCTCCTCGAGCTGGCGCCGCATGTCGGCGCCGCGGTCCTCGGCCGCGGTGCCCGCCACCCAGGCCACGAAATCGCCGAGCGAATCCTCGAGCCGGTGGCGCGGCTCGAAGCTCAGGATCGCCCGCGCCTTGGAGATGTCGGCGAAACAGTTGCGGATATCGCCCGACCGGGCCCGGTTGAGGATCTCGGGCGCGATCTCGGGCCGCCCCATCGCTTCGGCCAGAAGGCGCGCCACGCCGGCGATCGTATAGGCCGAGCCGGACCCCACGTTGATGACCTCGCCCGCCGCGTCCGGCGTCTCGAGCGCCAGCCGGAAGGCGCGGGCCACGTCGCGCACATGGACGAAATCGCGCTTCTGCTCGCCATCCTCGAAGATCGTCGGCCGCTCGCCGTTGGCCAGCCGCGCGGCGAAGTTCGCGAGCACCCCGGTATAGGGGTTCGACAGCGCCTGCCCCGCGCCGAAGACGTTGAAGAGCCGGAGCGCCACGGCATCGACCCCGTAGGCCTCGCCATGGATCAGCACCGCCTGCTCCTGCACATATTTGGTGAGCGCGTAGATCGAGGCCAGATCCACCCGCTTCTCCTCGTCGGTGGGCACGGCCATCAGGGACCGGCCGTCCGCATCCACGGGGTTCCAGCGCGCGGCGCGGATGTCGGCGGCCTTGCGCCGGACCTTTTCCAGCCGCGAGCCGTCCTCGCGGGCATAGTGTCCCTCGCCATAGACGCTCATCGACGAGGCCACGACGATCCGCGACACCGGCTGATCGATCAGCGCCTCGAGCAGCACCGCCGTGCCGAGGTCGTTCGCGCCGACATAGCGCGCGATTTCGTACATGGACTGCCCGACGCCCACCTCGGCCGCCAGATGCAGCACCGCGTCGCAGTCCTTCAGCGCCGGGCGGAGCCGGTCGGCGTCGCGCATGTCGCCGCGCACGAGCTCGGCCCCCTCGGGCAGCTCGGCCGACGCACCGCCATGCACCTGGTCGATCAGCGCATCGTAGAGACGCACCTCATAGCCGTGCGCCAGCAGTTCCTCGGCCACATGCCGGCCGATGAAACCGCAGCCGCCTGTGATGAGTATCCTCGCCATGAGAAGATCCTGAAGTTGTCAATGATGCTGTAGATGAACCCCGGAACCGGGGGATCGCGGGAATGTTCCGACGCGGCCGGAGATTGGGCGCGATACCGGCAGCCCTCCGCCATCGGCCCTTCGCGCGGACGTGCCGAACTTCCGGGGCTTGGCTCAGGAACAGAATGCCGCCCGCGGGGTTCCGGGCCGGATCCCGAAGAAGATCATGCCGAGAGTATCCAAAGACCGGAGGACCCATGAATGTCTCCCTGACGCCGGCCCGCGAACGGCCCGCCGGCACCCAGTCCATGCGCGCGGCACGGTTGATCGGCCCCGGCCGGATCGAGATCGTCTCCCTGCCCCTGCCGGAGCCCGGACCGGGCGAGGTGCGCATCGCCGTCGAGGCCTGCGGCGTCTGCGCCTCGAACCTCGGACCATGGGCGGGGCCGGACTGGATGACCTATCCGACCGAGCCGGGCGGCATGGGCCACGAGGGCTGGGGCATCGTCGAGGCGCTGGGACCGGACGTGACGGGCGTCACGGTGGGCGAGCGCGCGGCCTTTCTCGGCCAGCGCAGCTACGCAAGCCACGAGATCGTGCCGGCGACCCATCTCGTGCCCCTGCCCGAGGGCACCGCCTTCCCGGCCGAGCCCGTGGCCTGCGCGCTGAACATCTTCCGCCGCTCGGGCATCGGGCGCGGCGACCGGGTGGCCATCGTGGGCGTGGGCTTCCTCGGCGCGCTCCTCACCCGGCTGGCGGCGGATGCGGGCGCCGAGGTGATCGCCATCTCCCGGCGCGAGGAGACGCTGGCGCTCGCCCGCCGCATGGGCGCTGCCCGCACGGTGCCGATGATCGACCACCACGAGATCATCGACGAGGTGCGCGAGCTGACGAACGGCTCCTTCTGCGAGGTGGTGATCGAGGCCGTGGGCAAGCAGTGGCCGCTCGATCTGGCTGGAGAGCTGGTGGCCGAGGGCGGGCGGCTCGTGATCGCGGGCTATCATCAGGACGGGCCGCGGCAGGTGAACATGCAGCAGTGGAACTGGCGCGGGATCGACGTGGTGAACGCCCACGAGCGGCGCCCCGAGACCTATCTCCGCGGCATGCGCGAGGCGGTCGAGGCGGTGCAGAAGGGCTGGCTCGACCTCTCGGGCCTCCTCACCCACAGCTATCCGCTCGAGGATCTGGCCGCGGCGCTCGATGCCACGCGCGACAAGCCCGAGGGCTTCGTGAAGGCGGTGGTGAGATGCAGCTGAGCCTGCCCGTCCGCACCCGCCCGCGTCTGGCCTTTGTGGGTCTGGGCTGGATCGGCCGCGCCCGGATGGAGGCTTTGGCCCGCACCGGCCGGGCCGAGATCGTGGCGCTGGCCGATCCCGACGCTGCAGCCATAGCCCGCGCGCAGGAGCTTGCCCCCGACGCCGTCGCGGCGGGCTCGCTGGCCGAGGCGCTCACGCATCGGCCCGACGGGGTGGTGATCGCCACGCCGAGCGCCCGCCATGCCGCCGAAACGCTGGCCGCACTCGAGGCGGGCTGCGCGGTCTTCTGCCAGAAGCCGCTCGGGCGCAGCGCCGACGAGGTGCGCGCGGTGGTGGGCGCGGCCGCGCGGGCCGACCGGCTGCTCGGTGTCGATCTCTCCTATCGGTTGACAGCCGCAACTTCCGCGATCCGGCCGCTCGTGGCCTCCGGCGAGCTTGGCCGGGTCTTCGCGATCGATCTGACGTTCCACAACGCCTACGGCCCCGACAAGCCCTGGTTCTACGACCGCGCCCTGTCGGGCGGGGGCTGCGTCATGGATCTGGGCGTGCATCTGGTCGATCTCGCCCTCTGGTCGCTCGACTGGCCCGAGGTGACGCGCGTCGAGGCGCAGATGCTGGCGGGCGGGCGCCCGGCCGCGGCCCACGAGGTCGAGGATTATGCCGTGGCCACGCTGCAGACCGCCTCCGGCTGCGTGATCCGGCTCGCCTGCTCGTGGAAGCTTCAGGCGGGGCGCGAGGCGGTGATCGAGGCGCAGTTCCACGGCACCGAGGGCGGCGCGGCCCTCACCAACGTCGGCGGCTCCTTCTACGATTTCGCCGCCCACCGCCATCGCGGCACCGCGAGCGAGCCCCTGACCGCGCCCCCCGACGACTGGGGCGGGCGGGCGCTCTTCGATTGGGCGGACCGGCTGGCAGCGGGACAGGGGTTCGATCCCGAGGCGCGTCATCTCGTGACGCTGCACGAGGTGCTCGACCGTATCCATGCCGCCGGAACCCGCGCCCCCGCAGGCGGTTGATGCCCCATGGCACCGCGCAGCTACTGGAAGGGCTATCTGAAACTGTCGCTCGTCACCTGCCCGGTGACGCTGATGCCCGCAACCTCGGAGGCCGAGCGGGTGCGCTTCCGCACGCTGAACGGCAAGACCGGCCATCCGGTCGTCAGCCGTTACCTCGATGCGGAAACGGGGGATGTGGTCGACGATGAGGACCAGGTGAAGGGCTATCCCCGCAGCGAGACCGAGCATGTGATCCTCGAGGAAGAGGAACTCGACGCGGTGGCTCTCGAGAGCGCGCGGACGATCGACATCGACTGTTTCGTGCCCTCCGACGAGATCGCCTGGATCTGGTACGACCGCCCGCACTATCTGATGCCCGCCGATCCGATCGGCGAGGAGGCCTTCGCCGTGATCCGCGAGGCGATGCGGGCCACCGACCGTTCGGGGGTGGCCCGGCTGGTGCTGGGCGGGCGCGAGCGCGCCGTCCTCCTCATGCCGCGGGGCGAGGGGATCATCCTCTGGACGCTGCGGTATGGCGACGAGGTGCGCCCCGAGGAGGCCTATTTCGGCGATATCGCGGCCGGGAAGCCCGAGGCGAAGGCGCTGACGCTCGTCAAGCGCCTGATCGAGGAGCGGACGCGGACGTGGGAGCCCGGCATGGTCGAGGATCCGGTGCAGGAGAACCTGCTCGAGCTGGTCCGGTCGAAGAAGCCGAAGAAGCGCACCCGCAAGGGCAGCGCGAAGGCGCCCAAGGGCGGCGACAATGTGGTGAGCATCATGGACGCGCTGCGCAAGAGCATCGAGGGCAAGGGCTGAGCCCTGCTCCGGCCGAGCCTCGCGACCCGCCCGCCGGTCCGGGCCGCGGCAGCGCCGCCCGCGGGGGTTCGATGCCCCCGCGGGCGGCACCCCCTTCCGGTCTCAGCCCGCCTTCCGACGCTGGGGCCGCCCGGTCGCAGCCACGCTCTCGCGCAGGGCGGCCATGAGGTCGGAAGGCTCCTGCGCCTTCTTCGGCGCGGCCTTCCGCTTCGGCTTCCGCCCCTCGAGCTTGGCCTTCACCAGCTCGGCCAGCGCCGCATCGTAGCGGTCGTCGAAGGCCGCGGGATCGAACGTCCCGGCCTTCGTGCCGATGATATGCTTGGCAAGCTCCAGCATCTCGCCCTTCACCTTCAGTTTCGGGATCTCCGAGAAGGCCTCGGCCGAGGAGCGCACCTCATAGTCGAAATTCAGCGTGTTCGCGATCAGCCCCGCCCCGTGCGGGCGCACCATCACCGTCCGCAGCCGCCGGAACAGCACGGTCCGCGCCAGCGCGGCGGCCTTGCGCGCCCGCATCCCCTCGCGGATCAGCGCGAAGGCTTCCAGCGCCGCATCCCCCGCGGGGGTGAGATAATAGGGCTTGTCGAAATAGGCGCCATCGACCTCGCGGCAGGGCACGAAGGCATCGATGCGCAGGCATTTGTCGCTGTCGGGAATGGTGGCCGCGATCTCGTCGGGGGCGATCTGCACGAATTCGTCGGGCGCCACCTCATAGCCCTTCACCTGGTCCTCGCGCGGGACCGGCTTGCCGCTCACCGCATCGACGAACTCGCGCCGCACGCGGTTGCCGGTCTTGCGGTTGACCGTGTGGAAGCTCACCCGGTCCGAGGTCGAGGCCGCGGCATGGAGCGCCACGGCACAGCTCACCTGCCCCACCGCCAGCCAGCCCTTCCAGATCGCTCTCGGCATCAGAGACCTCCCTCGCGCGCCTGCCGCAGCCGCGCCGCGACCCGGGCGCGCCGCTTCCTTGACCGCAGCGGAGGAAGCCCGGACGGGGGGCGATTGTTCCGCGACGGAAGGCAGGGTTTTCGCTAAGAATCCGCCCCGGCCCCTGCCGTCTCATGATAGGCTTGGGACATGTTGACGCACCCCACTCCCCGATCCGGCTACAGCCGCGCCGAGCGCCTCTCGGATGCGGCGGTCCATGTCTCGGGCATCGCCGCGGCTCTCTGCGGCGTGCCCGTCCTCATCGCGCTGACGGTGCTATGGCGCGGCGACGGGATGGCTGTCGCGGGCGCCTCGATCTACGGGGCCACGCTCCTGCTCATGATCCTCTGCTCGGCCGTCTACCACATGGTGCCGCACCCGGACTGGACGGGGCTCCTGCGGCGCCTCGACCATTCCGCCATCTATTGCAAGATCGCGGGCACCTACTCGGCCTTCACCCTGATCTCGGGGCAAGGTCTCACGCTCTTGGCCGGGATCTGGGCCGCGGCCCTCTGCGGCACGGCGCTGAAGCTCCATTCGCCCGAGAAATACCGGTGGGTCGCGCTGGCGCTCTATCTCGGGATGGGCTGGGCGGGGGTCGCGCTCGGCTGGCCGCTCTTCGCCTCGCTGACCGGCCCGGTGCTGGCGCTGATCGCGGTGGGCGGGCTGCTCTACACGGTGGGCGTCGTCTTCTTCCTGTGCGAACGCTTGCCCTTCCATACCACGATCTGGCATCTCTTCGTCCTGACGGCGAGCGTGATCTTCTACGCCGCGGTGATGATCCATGTGGCCGGCACGGCGGCCGACTGAGAGGGCCAGGTGCAGGACGATCCCCATGAGCTGAAGCGGTTTCTGGCCGCGCAGATGCCTGTCTTCGACGCGGCGGTGAAGGAGCTGCGCGCCGGGCGCAAGGAGAGCCACTGGATGTGGTTCGTCTTCCCGCAGCTGCGCGGCCTCGGCCGGTCCGAGACGGCGGAGCGCTACGGCATCGCCTCGATGGAGGAAGCGCGCGCCTATCTCGCCCATCCGGTGCTGGGCAAGCGGCTGGAGTTCGCGACCGAGACGGTGCTCTCGGTCGATCCGCCCTCGCTGCATACGCTCTTCGGGTCGCCGGACGATCTGAAGTTCCACTCCTCGATGAGCCTCTTCGACGCGGCGGACGGCAGCGCCCATTCCGTCTTCCGCGCGGCCCTCGGCCGCTGGTTTGGCGGCAGGCCCGACGAGGGCACCGCGCGCATCCTCGGCCTCCGAACCGGGCTCTGACCGCCCGGGGCGGGCCCCTGCCCCTGCCCCGCCTCAGGCCGCGGCGGCCGCGCGCTTGCGGTCGTAGGAGGAGGGGATCCCCAGCGTCTCGCGATATTTGGTGACGGTGCGCCGGGCCAGAACCGCGCCCGCGAGCTTCGCCTGCTTCACGATCGCATCGTCCGAGAAGGGCTTCGTGCGGTCCTCGCCCGCGATGATGTCGCGCACGAGCGCCATCAGCGCATCCTGCGACTGCGGCGCCTCGGGCCCGTCCGAGGCGACCGAGCGGCTGAAGAAGGCGCGCAGCGGGATCAGCCCGCGCGGCGTCTCGATCAGCCGCGTGGCGGTGGCGCGGCTGATGGTCGAGGGATGGAGGTCGAGCTCCAGCGCCACCTCCTCCATCGACAGCGGCCGGAGCGCGCGCGGCCCCTGATCGAGGAATTCGGCCTGATGGCGCACGAGGCAGACGGCGGTGCGCAGGAGCGTGGCCTGCCGCCGCTCGACCGCCCGCTCCAGCCAGCGCGCCTGCGAGCGGGCACGGGCGAGCCAGGCGTCAGCCTGCCGGTCGCCGGTGTCGTCCGTCTCGGTCACCCGGATGCGGGGCAGCTGCGCGCGGGTGAGTTCGACCTCCCAGCCCTCCGGGCCGCGCAGCACGCGCACGTCGGGCGGCTGGATCGGCGTGCGGTCGGCCGCGAAGGCCTCGCCCGGCTTGGGGCTCAGGCTGCGGATCAGCGCCAGATTTTCGCGGACATGGTCGGGCTCGCAGTCGCAGCGGCGGGCGAGCTCGGCGATCCGCCCCTCGGCCAGAAGCGGCAGATGGTCGAGCATCGTGCGCAGCTCCCAGGTCAGAAGCCCCAGATCCTCGAGCTGCAGCGCGAGGCACTCGGCCAGCGACCGGGCGAAGAGGCCCGCAGGCTCGAAGGCCTGCAACCGCTCGAGGATGACGAGCGCCTCTTCCTCCTCCACCTCGGCTGCGGCGGCGATCTCGGAGACCGGCTGGCCGAGCCAGCCCGAGGGCTCCAGCGCCTCGGCGAAGGCCAGGGCCGTGCGCCGGTCGCCCGGATCGAAGAAGGCCAGATCGATCTGCGCCTCGACATGGGCCAGAAGGCTCGGCGGCTGGCCCTCGACGGTGGCGAAGGCATCGCGGTCCAGCGCCGCCTGGATCCCGCGCGAGGGCAGCGCGGGGGCGACCGAGGCCCCCTCGGGCACGCGCACCTCGAGGCAGGGATTTTCCAGCGCCTGCGCCGTCAGATAGTCGGCGAGATCCGCGTTGCTCATCTGCAGGATCCGCAGCGACTCCTGCATCCGCTGGGTCATGGCCAGCTGGGTCGTCTGACGCTGGAACTGCATCATGTCCATGGGCGCACCCTAGCACAGCTTCCTGAGTCCTGACTGCGCACGGGGTCGCAGCCTCGCCTGGGTCATGCGGCAGGGGCCCCCTCGGGGCCCCGGCCCGGGGCGCGTCAGTCCTCGACCACCGACAGGCCCGAGAGCGGCACGAAGGCGCGCGCGGGCCTGGCGAAGACCTTGAACACCTTCTGCTCGAGGGGCGAGCTGTCCACGAAGTCGGTATAGGCCCGCGAGAGCGCGTCGCGCGCGGCGGCGCGGGCCTCTGCCGGGTCCAGCGCCGCGAAATCGACGGCGGCGAGATACTGGCCCAGCCGCTTCATGATATGGAGGCGCGCGACCTGCACCACCTCCGGCCGGTAGGGATGGTCGAGCGCGTCGAAGATCTCCTCGGCAGAGGACAGTCGCTTCAGCTCCTCGAGCACGGCGGTTCCCGGGGTCATCTCTGTCTCCTCAACGGGCGGTTTCGGTTAGGGCGGCAAGGAGCGCCGCAAGATCCTCGGGCGCGGCCGCGCGCTTGGCGGTGGCCGCCCAGTCGCGCAGCGCGGGCATCAGGGCCGCAAGCGTCGCCGCGTCGGAGGGAAGCCCCGCCTCGGCCAGCGCCCGGGCGAGCCCCGCGGCCGAGGAATGCTTGCCGATGGCGATGCGGTGGCTGCGGCCGAACCGCTCGGGGCGCAGGTCCGCGCTCTCGTAGGTGGCGCGGTCCTTCATCAGCCCGTCGACATGGATGCCGCATTCATGGGTGAAGACCCCTTCGCCCACGATGGGCTTCTGCGGCGAGAGCGGACGGCCCGAGGCGCGGGCCACCAGCTCCGAGAGGGCGCAGAGCTGGCCCAGCGCGATGCCCGGGGCGCGGCCCGCCGCTTCGAGCGCGGCCGCCACCTCCTCGAGCGCGGCGTTGCCCGCCCGCTCGCCCAGCCCGTTCACCGTGACCGACAGGTGCGAGGCCCCGGCGCGCGCGGCGGCAAGGCTGTTCGCCGTCGCCATGCCGAGATCGTTGTGGCCGTGGAACTCGACCGGCAGCGGGCAGCGCGTGACGACGCGGCCCACCAGCTCGTGCGTCGCGAACGGATCGAGCACGCCCAGCGTGTCCGAGATGCGGAAGCGGATCGCGCCCGCCTCGGCCGCGACATGGGCGATCTCGGCCAGGAAGAACGGATCGGCGCGCGAGGCATCCTCGGCCCCGACCGACACCTTGTGCCCGGCCCAGGAGGCGGCGCGGACGAGCTTCTCGACCTTGTCGCGCACCCAGGCCGCGTCCTTGCCGAGCTTGGCGCCGATCTGGCGCTCGGAGACGGGGACGCCGATATGGAGCCGCACGACGCCCGTGCGCTGCGCGGCGGCCAGATCCTCGGCGCGCAGGCGGCACCAGACGACGGGCGCCGCCGCCTTCAGCACCGCCGCCACCGCGCGGATGTCGGACCGCTCCTCCTCGCCCATGGCGGGCACGCCCACCTCGACCTCGGCCACGCCCGCGGCCTGCAGCGCCTCGGCGATGGCCCGCTTCTCGGCGCGGGTGAAGGCCACGCCCGCCGTCTGCTCTCCGTCGCGCAGCGTCGTGTCGCAGAGGGTCACGGGGGCGAGCGGGCTTTCGGGCAGGAAGCTCGCCCGGGGCTGCTGGCGCGACATCACTTCACCTCCTCGGCCCCGAAGGGCGAGAGCGCGCGCAGCTGGTCCACGACGGGCGGCAGCACTTCGAGCAGCCGGTCGATCTCGGCCGCGGTCGTCCAGCGCGAGAGCGAGAAGCGGATCGCGCCATGCGCCGCGGTGAAGGGCACCTTCATGGCGCGGATCACATGGCTCGGCTCCATCGCGCCCGAGGCGCAGGCCGCGCCCGACGAGACGCAGATCCCCGCCCGGTCGAGAAGCATCAGGATCGCCTCGCCCTCGGCGAAGTCGAAGGCCAGGCAGGAGGTGTTGGGCAGCCGGTCGAGCGGATCGCCCAGAACCCGCGCCTTGGGCACACGGGCGAGGATCCCCTGTTCGAGCCGGTCGCGCAGGAGCCGCACCGCACCGTGATCCACGCAAAGCGCCAGCTCTGCCGCGCGGCCGAGGCCCACGATGCCGGGGATGTTCTCGGTGCCCGCGCGATGCCCGCGCTGCTGCCTGCCGCCGCGGATCAGGGGCTGGAACGGCACGCCCCTGCGCAGCCAGAGCGCCCCCACCCCCTTCGGGCCGTGGAACTTGTGCGCGCTGAGCGACAGCATGTCGATGTCGGTTCCGCGCAGCCCGACGGACATCTTGCCCACCGCCTGCACCGCATCGGTGTGAAAGAGCGCCCCCGCCCGATGCGCAAGCTCGGCCAGCCCCTCGACCGGAAAGACCGTGCCCGTCTCGTTGTTGGCCCACATGAGAGAGACCAGCGCCACCCGCGGCGAGAGGGCCGCGCGATAGGCCTCGATGTCGAGACGGCCGTCGCCGTCCACCGGGATGCGGTGCACCGTCACCCCCTCCTGCCGCTCCAGATGATCGCAGAGCGCGAGGACGGCCGCATGCTCGACCGTCGAAGTCACGATCTCGCGGCGCGACGGATCCGCCGCCAGCGCCGAGCGGATCGCCGTCGTGTCGGCCTCGGTGCCGCCGGAGGTGAAGAGGATCTCGCCGTCGGCCTCGGCTCCGAGGAGCTCCAGCACCGCGTGCCGCGCCGCCATCAGGGCGCGGGCGGGGGCGCGCCCCTGCCCGTGCAGCGACGAGGGATTGCCGAACTCCTCGGTCAGGAAGGGCAGCATGGCCTGAAGCGCCTCAGGCGCGAGCCGGGTCGTGGCATTGTTGTCGAGATAGACGCGCTCCATCATCGCGCCCCCGCGATGGAGACGAGCGGCCGCTTCTCCTCGGGGATGACCCGGATCGGCCGGCCCAGCGCATCGGCCAGCCGCTTCTGCAGCCCGCCCAGCGTCAGGGCGGCGAGCTGGCAGCCGGAACAGGCCCCCGTCAGATGGACGCGCACCTTCGAGCCCTCGACCGCGACCAGCGTCACGTCACCCCCGTCGGCCCGCAGCCGCGGCCGCACGCTTTCGATCACCTCGGCGATCAGGCGCGCCTCCTCGGCGGGCGCGAGCGGCACGTCGCGGAAGGCGCGGGGCTGCGAGTCGTGCTTCGGCGCCAGCAGCCTGACCGGGGCCGCGGCCGGAGCGGG
>NZ_MABH01000148.1 GCF_001720585.1 Cereibacter johrii
CGCCCGCAAGGCCCCCCTGCGCCGTGCCGGGGCGGTCCGGCGGCCCTGCCGCGGGGGATCCGCAGCCGAGCCGCGCATTGACATTGCCGCGCGATCCCCCACATGGTGCCGCGCCGATCGCAGGTCGCAGGGCAAAAAGAGGGTTCCATGGCTGTCGTCGTCGTCGAAAGCCCGGCCAAGGCCAAGACAATCAACAAATACCTGGGCTCCGACTATACGGTTCTGGCCTCCTATGGCCATGTCCGCGACCTGCCTCCCAAGGATGGATCGGTCGATCCCGACCATGAGTTCGCCATGACCTGGGAGGTCGCGGCGGATTCGAAGAAGCATGTCCGCGCCATCGCCGACGCGCTGAAGACCGACGACACGCTCATTCTCGCGACCGACCCCGACCGCGAGGGCGAGGCGATCTCGTGGCACCTGCAGGAGGCGCTGGCCTCCTCGCTGAAGAAGGGCAAGACCGTCCGCCGCGTGACCTTCAACGCGATCACCAAAGCGGCGGTGACCGAGGCGATGAAGGCCCCGCGCGAGGTCGATACCGCGCTGGTCGAGGCCTATCTGGCCCGCCGGGCGCTCGACTATCTGGTGGGCTTCACCCTCTCGCCGGTGCTCTGGCGGAAACTGCCGGGGGCGAAATCGGCGGGCCGGGTGCAGTCCGTGTGCCTGCGCCTGATCGTCGAGCGCGAGATGGAGATCGAGGCCTTCCGCGCCCGCGAATTCTGGACCGTCTCGGCGGTGCTCGCCACCCCGCGCGGGCAGGAGTTCGAGGCCCGCCTGACGGTGCTCGGCGGCAAGAAGCTCGAGAAGTTCGACCTTGCCACCTCCGAGGCGGCGGAACTGGCCGTGCAGGCCGTGACCTCGCGGCCGCTGAAGGTGGCCTCGGTCGAGGCCAAGCCCGCGAGCCGGAACCCCTCGGCCCCCTTCATGACCTCGACCCTCCAGCAGGAGGCGTCGCGCAAGTTCGGCATGGGGGCGAAACAGTGCATGTCGGCGGCGCAGCGGCTCTATGAGGCGGGCCACATCACCTACATGCGGACCGACGGCATCGACATGGCGCCCGAGGCGGTGATGGCCGCGCGCGACGAGATCAAGCGGCGCTTCGGGGCGAACTATGTCCCCGACAGCCCGCGCATGTACAAGAACAAGGCCAAGAACGCGCAGGAAGCCCACGAGTGCATCCGGCCCGCCGAGATGTCGGCCTCGCCCGAGAAGCTGGGGCTGACCGACGCCGATCAGCGCAAGCTCTACGAGCTGATCTGGAAGCGGACGCTGGCGAGCCAGATGGCCGCGGCGCGGCTCGAGCGGACGACGGTCGAGATCGCCTCGCCCGACGGGCAGGTGGGCCTGCGCGCCACGGGTCAGGTCGTGCTCTTCGACGGCTTCCTCAAGGTCTATGAGGAGGGGCGCGACGACCGCGGCGACGGCGACGAGGATGACGAGGGCCGCCTGCCGCAGATCATGGCGAACGAGGCGGTGGAAAAGAAATCCATCACGCCCGAGCAGCACCACACCCAGCCGCCGCCGCGCTACACCGAGGCCACGCTGGTCAAGCGGATGGAGGAGCTGGGCATCGGCCGGCCCTCGACCTATGCCAGCATCGTCTCGACGATCCAGGACCGGGAATATGTCCGCAAGGACAAGAACCGGCTGATCCCCGAGGACAAGGGGCGGCTGGTGACGGCCTTCCTCGCGAACTTCTTCCGCAAATATGTGGAATACGATTTCACCGCCGATCTCGAGGGCGAACTCGACGATGTCTCGGCGGGCGAGCGGAACTACAAGGAGGTGCTCGCGCGCTTCTGGCGCGACTTCTCGGCCGCCGTGGCCGAGACGGCCGACCTGCGCATCGGCGAGGTGCTCGACAAGCTCGACGATTTCCTCGCCCCCCATCTCTATCCGCCGCGGCCCGACGGCTCGGATCCGCGGATCTGTCCGACCTGCGGCTCGGGGCGTCTGCATCTGAAGACGGCGCGGGGCGGCGGGGCCTTCATCGGCTGCGGCAACTATCCCGACTGCCGCTACACGCGGCCGATCTCGGTCACGGGCGACGAGGAGAATGCGATCTCGCCCGACGGCAAGCTTCTGGGCCATGACGAGGACGGCGAGCCGATCTCGCTGCGCTCGGGCCGGTTCGGGCCCTACGTCCAGAAGGGCGAGGTCACGGCCGAGGTGCCGAAGCCGCCGCGGGCGAGCCTGCCCAAGGGCTGGGCGCCCGACACGGTCGATCTCGACCGCGCGCTGATGCTTCTGAACCTGCCGCGCCTCGTGGGCAGCCATCCCGAGGACGGCCAGCCGGTCGAGGCGGCCATCGGCCGCTACGGGCCTTACGTCAAGCATGGCTCGACCTATGCGAACCTGCCGGATGTGGAGGAGGTCTTCACCATCGGCATGAACCGCGCGGTCGAGGTGCTGGCGCAGAAGGCCGCCGGCCGCCGCGGCGCCTCGGCGCCGGCGCAGCCGATCAAGGAGCTGGGCGAGCATCCCGACGGCGGCCTCCTCGCCGTGATGCCGGGCCGCTACGGGCCCTACGTCAAGTGGGGCAAGGTCAATGCCACGATCCCGAAGGGGATCGAACCCGAGGCGATCACGCTCGATGAGGCTCTGGCGCTGGTGGCCGAGAAGGCCGGCAAGGCGCCGAAGAAGAAGGCGCCCGCCCGGAAGGCCAAGGCCGAAGAGGGGGCGCCGAAGAAGGCCGCGCCCAAGAAGGCGGCCGCCAAGACGACGAAGACAGCCGCCAAGAAGCCGGCTGCCGCGAAATCCACCGCCAGGAAGAAGGCGGCGCCGGATACCGACGCCGCCTGACGGGAGGGCCCTGCCGCGCTCCGGGCGGGGCCGCCTGCCGGTGCGGGAACGGTCCGGCAGGAAGTCCGGTCGGGGGGCCGCGCTCAGACCGTTCCGCGCGGGTCGATGAGGCGGCCCATGACGGCCTCGGGGCGGATCGTGCCGATGACCGATCCGCTCTCGACCACCGCCAGCTCTCCGGCGCCGTCGCGCAGCATCTCCATCACCGTGCGCACCGTGCAGTCGGCACCGACGCTCTGACCGGCGGGGGAGGGCCCCGCCTCCATCACGTCGCGCGCGGTGAGCACCCCCAGCGGGTTCATGTGGGCCACGAAATCGGCCACATAGTCCGATACCGGATTGGCGATGATCTCGCGCGCGGTGCCGCACTGGACGATGCGGCCCCCCTCCATCAGCGCGATGCGGTTGCCGATCTTGAAGGCCTCGTCGAGATCGTGGCTCACGAAGATGATCGTGCGTTTCAGCTTGCGCTGCAGGTCCAGAAGCTCGTCCTGCAGCCGCGAGCGGATCAGCGGATCGAGCGCCGAGAAGGGCTCGTCCATCAGCAGGATCGGTGCCTGGGTCACGAAGGCGCGGGCGAGGCCCACGCGTTGCTGCATCCCGCCCGAGAGCTCGCCCACCTTCCGGTCGGCCCAGGCGGAAAGGTTGACAAGTGTCAACTGCTCGTCGACCAGCGCCCGCCTATCCTTGGGCGCCATGCCCGCCATCTCGAGGCCGAGGCCCACATTGTCGCGCACTGTCCGCCAGGGCAGCAGGCCGAACTGCTGGAAGACCATGGCGATCCGGCTGAGGCGCAGCCGGCGCAGGTCGGCGGCCGTGGCGTTCGTCACCGACACCATCCGGTCGCCGTCCGAGACGCGCACCTCGCCCCGCACGACGGGGTTGAGCCCGTTCACGCCGCGCAGGAGCGTCGACTTGCCCGACCCCGACAGGCCCATGAGGACGAGAATCTCGCCCTCGGCCACGGTGAGCGAGCAATCGTGCACGCCGAGCACCTGGCCGGTCTCGGCCTGCACCTCGGATCGGCTCTGTCCGCGGTCCATCAGGGGCAGGGCCCGTTCGGGATGATCGCCGAAGACGATGGAGACCCGGTCGAATTCCACGGCGGTCATTTGCGCGTCACCCTCAACATGCGGTCCAGGACAATCGCCACGACGACGATGATGAAGCCCGACTCGAAGCCGAGGGCGGTGTTGACGGTGTTGAGCGCCCGCACCACCGGCACGCCGAGCCCGTTCGCCCCCACCAGCGCCGCGATGACGACCATCGACAGCGAGAGCATGATGGTCTGGTTGAGGCCGGTCATGATCTGGGGAAAGGCGTAAGGAAGCTCGACCTTCCAGAGCCTTTGGCGCGGCGTCGCGCCGAAGGCGGTCGCGGCCTCCTTCAGCGCCATGGGCGTCGAGGCGATGCCCAGATGGGTAAGCCGGATCGGCGCGGGCAGCACGAAGATCACCGTGGCGATCAGGCCGGGCACCATGCCCAAGCCGAAGAAGACGATGGCCGGGATCAGATAGACGAAGGTCGGCAGGGTCTGCATCAGATCGAGGACCGGGCTCATCGCCTGATAGAGCCGCGGCCGGTGGGCGGCGGCGATGCCGAGCGGCACGCCGATCGCCATGCAGGTGACGCAGGCCAGAAGGATCAGCGTCAGGCTCTGCATCGTCTCGTCCCAGTAGCCCTGGTTCAGGATGAAGGCGAAGCCTGCCACCACGAGCGCCGTGACGCGCCAGTTGCGCTGGAGGACCCAGGCGATCGCCGCGAGGATCACGATCACCAGAAGCGGCGGTGCCGCATCGAGCACGTTCAGCATGGCGTCGATCACCGCCTGCATCATGCGGCTGATGAGATTGAAGAACGGCCCGCCATTCGCATTGAGCCAGTCGAAGCCCATCTTCGACCAGCGGCCGACAGGCAATTTATGATCGGTCAGCCAGCCGAGATCGGTGAGCCAATCCAACATGCGCACCCCGTGTGGTGGATCATGAGAGGCGGCCCCGTGGCGGGCCGCCGAGGTCTGCCGGGATCAGACGGCGCGCGCCCCCGCGGGACGCGCGCCCGAAGGATCAGAGGCCGAGGGCTTCCTTGACCACCGGCAGCCCGTCCTTGCCGTCCACCGTCGTCACGCCGGCGAGCCAGGGATCGATGGTTCCCGGGTTGGCCTTCAGCCATTCCATCACGGCCGCGTCGGGCTCCATCCCGTCGTCGAGGATCTTGCCCATGATCTCGTTTTCCATGGGGAGGGTGAATTTCTGCTGCGACAGCAGCTTGGTCACGTTCGGGCAGTCTTCCTTGAAGCCCTTGCGCGCCACGGTCTTGACCACGCCTTCCTCGCCGAAGAAATCCTCGCCGCCCGGCAGGTATTTCAGCGAGAAGGTGGCGTTCATCGGATGGGGCTCCCAGCCGAGGAAGACCACGCCCTTCTCCTGCGGGTAGAAGCGGGCCACCTGGGCCAGCATCCCCTGCTCGGAGCTCTGGACGACCTCGAACCCTTCGAGCGGCTTGCCGGCCTCGGTCAGGCTGATGAGATATTCGTTGCCCTCGTTGCCGGGCTCGATGCCGTAGACCTTGCCTTCCAGCTCGTCCTTGAACTTGGCGATGTCGCCGTAGCTCTTCAGGCCCTTGTCATAGAGATAGGTCGGCACCGCGAGCGTGTATTTCGTGCCTTCGAGGTTCGTCGTGATTTCCTCGATGCTGCCCTTCTCGAGATAGGGGCCGATGGCGCCTTCCTGAGCGGGAAGCCATGTGCCGAGGAACACGTCCACATCGCCCTTGTCCATCGAGGCGTAGGTCACGGGCACGCCGAGGATGTCGACCTCCACCTCGTAGCCGAGCGCCTCGAGCACCTGGCGGGTGGCGGAGGTGGTGACGGTGATGTCGGTCCAGCCCACATCGGAGAAGGTCACCTCGCGGCACTGGTCCTGGGCGAGGGCGGTCCCCGTCATGGCCAGGGTCGAGGCGGCGGCCAGCAGGGCCTGTCGGATGGGCGTCATGATGTCTCCCTGTTTTTTGTTGATTGACGAGTCAATAAACTTCACGATAGCTCGGCTTGGCAACCACAAAATCAGGTATTCTGCACATGCCGAAACTCGGTATGGAGCCTATCCGAAAGGCCGCGCTCGTCAAAGCCACGATCGTCGAGATCGGGCGGGCGGGATCTCTCGACGTGACCGTGAGCCAGATCGCCAAGCGCGCGGGCATGTCCTCGGCCCTTGCGCACCACTACTTCGGTGGAAAGGAAGCACTTTTCATTGCGGCGATGCGTCACGTCCTGTCGCTCTACGGGGCCGAGGTGCGGGGGGCGCTGCTCGGTGCGGCGACCCCTGCCGCCCGGATCACCGCCATCCTGCAGGCCTCGTTCTCGGCCACGAATTTCCGGCGCGAGGTGGTGGGGGCGTGGCTGAATTTCTACGTTTTGGCCCAGACCGCGCCCGAAGCGAAACGGCTTCTGGCGATCTATCAGCGCCGTCTGCGGTCGAATCTCCTCGTCGGGCTGCGGCCCCTGGCCGGGGAGCGGGCCCGCGACCTCGCCGACGGGCTCGGGGCGCTGATCGACGGTCTCTATCTGCGCGAGGTGCTGAAGGACGGCGCGCCCGATGGCGCGGCGGCCGTAGCCTGTGCCCGCGCCTATCTGAACGCCCATCTGAAGGAATGTCCCCTGTGAGAGCCCAGCCCGCCGCCAGCCATTTCGTCGACGGCCGTCCGCTCGAGGATGAGACCGGCGCGCCGATCCCCGTGATCTATCCCGCCACCGGCGAGGAGATCGCCCGCCTTCACGAGGCCACGCCTGCCGTGATCGAGGCGGCGGTGGCCTCGGGCGTGCGTGCGCAGGCGGCCTGGGCCGCGATGCGGCCCGTCGAGCGGGCACGGATCCTGCGCCGCGCCTCGGACCTGATCCGCGCGCGTAACGAGGAGCTGAGCCTTCTCGAGACGCTCGACACCGGCAAGCCGCTGCAGGAGACGCTGGTGGCCGACTGGGCCTCGGGGGCGGATGCGCTCGAGTTCTTCGCGGGCCTCGCGCCGACGGTGACGGGCGAGACCGTGCCGCTGGGGCAGGATTTCGTCTATACGATCCGCGAGCCCCTGGGCCTCTGCGTGGGCATCGGCGCCTGGAACTACCCGAGCCAGATCGCCTGCTGGAAGGCCGCGCCCGCACTCGCGCTCGGCAATGCGATGGTGTTCAAGCCCTCGGAGGTGACGCCGCTCGGCGCGCTGAAGCTGGCCGAGATCCTGATCGAGGCGGGCCTGCCGCCGGGGCTCTTCAACGTGGTGCAGGGCCGCGGCGGGGTAGGGGCGGCGCTCGTCACCGACAGCCGGGTGGCCAAGGTCTCGCTCACGGGCTCGGTGCCCACGGGCCGGCGGGTCTATGCCGCCGCGGCCGAGGGCGTGCGCCATGTCACGATGGAGCTCGGCGGCAAGTCGCCCCTGATCGTCTTCGACGATGCCGATCTGGAGAGCGCCATCGGCGCGGCGATGCTCGGCAACTTCTATTCGGCGGGCCAGATCTGCTCGAACGGGACGCGGGTCTTCGTGCAGAAGGGGATCAAGGAAGCCTTCCTCGCCCGGCTCGCCGAGCGGGCCGACGCGATCCGCATGGGCGATCCGCTCGACCCCGAGGTGCAGATGGGGCCGCTCGTCTCGCAGGCGCAGCTCGAGAAGGTGCTGGCCTATATCGAGAAGGCCCGCGCCGAGGGCGGCCGCCTCGTCTGCGGCGGCGAGGCCTCGGTCAGCCCCGGCTGCTACGTCCAGCCCACGGTCTTTGCCGATGTGACGGACGAGATGACCCTCGCGCGCGAGGAGGTGTTCGGGCCGGTGATGGCGGTCCTCGATTTCGAGACCGAGGAAGAGGCGATCGCGCGGGCGAATGCCACCGACTTCGGCCTCGCGGCGGGCGTCTTCACGGCGGATCTCACGCGGGCGCACCGGGTGGTGGCGCAGCTGCAGGCGGGGACCTGCTGGATCAACGCCTACAACCTCACGCCGGTCGAGGCGCCCTTCGGCGGGGTGAAACTGTCGGGCGTGGGCCGCGAGAACGGCCGCGCCGCCGTCGAGCACTATACGCAGGTGAAGTCGGTCTATGTCGGCATGGGGCCGGTGGACGCCCCCTACTGAGGAGCCGGAATGTTCGATTACATCATCGTCGGCGCCGGCTCGGCCGGCTGTGCCATGGCCTATCGCCTCGGCGAGGCGGGCCGCTCGGTGCTGGTCATCGAGCATGGCGGCACCGATGCCGGGCCCTTCATCCAGATGCCCGCGGCGCTCTCCTATCCGATGAACATGGGGATCTACGACTGGGGCCTGAAGACCGAGCCCGAGCCGCATCTGGACGGGCGCGTGCTGGCCACGCCGCGCGGCAAGGTGATCGGCGGCTCCTCCTCGATCAACGGCATGGTCTATGTCCGCGGCCATGCGCGCGACTTCGACCACTGGGCCGAGAGCGGGGCCACCGGCTGGGGCTTTGCCGATGTGCTGCCCTATTTCAAGCGGATGGAGAACTGGCACGTCCCCGGCGACGCCGAGTGGCGCGGCCATGACGGGCCGCTGCATGTCACGCGCGGCCCGCGCTCCAATCCCCTGTTCAACGCCTTCATCGAGGCGGGGCGGCAGGCGGGCTATCCGGTGACCGACGATTACAACGGCGCGGCGCAGGAGGGGTTCGGCCCGATGGAGGCCACGATCTGGCAGGGGCGGCGCTGGTCGGCCGCCAATGCCTATCTCAGGCCCGCGATGAAGCGCTTCGGGGTCAAGCTCACCCGCGCCCTCGCGCTGAAGGTGGTGATCGAGGAGGGCCGTGCGGTGGGCGTCGAGGTGCAGCGCCGCGGCGGCCGCGAGGTGATCCGGGCCGGCCGCGAGGTGATCCTCGCCGCCTCCTCGCTCAACACGCCGAAACTTCTGATGCTGTCGGGCATCGGGGCCGCCGCGCATCTGGCCGAGCACGGGATCCCGGTCGTGGCCGACCGGCCGGGCGTGGGCCGGAACCTCCAGGATCATCTGGAGGTCTACATGCAGTTCGCGAGCCTCCAGCCGGTCACGCTCTTCAAGCACTGGAACCTGCGCGGCAAGGTCAGCATCGGCGCGCAGTGGCTCTTTACCGGGCGCGGGCTCGGGGCCTCGAACCAGTTCGAGGCCTGCGCCTTCATCCGCTCGAAGCCGGGCGTGGATTATCCCGACATCCAGTATCACTTCCTGCCCATCGCCGTGCGCTACGACGGCAAGGCCGCCGCCGAGGGCCACGGCTTCCAGGTGCATGTGGGGCCGATGCGCTCGCCCTCGCGCGGGTCGGTGACGCTGCGCTCGGCCGACCCCGAGGCGCCGCCGGTGATCCGCTTCAACTACATGTCCACCGAAGAGGATTGGCAGGACTTCCGCCGCTGCGTCCGCCTCACGCGCGAGATCTTCGCGCAGGAGGCCTTCCGGCCCTTCGTCCGGCACGAGATCCAGCCGGGGCCGGCCTGCGCCTCGGATGCGGAGATCGACGCCTTCATCCGCGAGCATGTCGAGAGCGCCTACCACCCCTGCGGGACGGCGCGGATCGGGCGGGCGGACGATCCGATGGCGGTCGTCGATCCCGAGTGCCGGGTGATCGGGGTCGAGGGGCTGCGCGTGGCCGACAGTTCGATCTTCCCGCGGGTGACGAACGGCAACCTCAACGCGCCCTCGATCATGGTGGGCGAGAAGGCGGCCGACCATATCCTCGGCCGGACCCCGCTCGCGCCGCTGAACCTCGAGCCGGTGATGAACCCGAACTGGCGCACGGCACAACGCTGAGGCCTTGGGCCGTCCGGCCGGAGGCCCCGCGCGGGAGCGTCCTGCGACGGATCGGGGTGCGCCTCGCAAGGCGGGGAGACGTGCGGGCGACACTCGGGCCGCGGGTTTCGGCTCGTGTCTCGTTCCCGTCGGCGGGGTGCCGCGCGCGGGACTGCGCGCGGAGGTTGCCCGGGCAGCGGCAGGCTCGGGCAGAGGCTGCCGCCGCTCTGGGGCAGGTCTTGAGACTTTCTTGACGCTTCCCTGACTTCCGGCTTGCGTCCGGGCCGGAGAGGCGGGCATGTCTGCCGGCATGTTAAGACTTCGTTCACTCCTCGTTCTGGCCGCCCTTCTGCCGCTCCCCCTTCTCGCCGCGCCCGTGGAGGGGCCGGCGCGCGTGATCGACGGCGACACGCTCGAGATCGAGGGCGTCCGGGTCCGCCTCTTCGGCATCGATGCGCCCGAGCACGACCAGACCTGTGGCGATCCCGACCGGCTCTGGCCCTGCGGGTCCTGGGCGACCGAGCGGCTCGAGCTCCTGCTCGGCGGCCGGGCCGTGCGCTGCGAGGGCGACGAGCGCGACCGCTACGGCCGTCTGCTCGCCACCTGCGAGGCCCGCGGCGAGGATGTGGGCGCGCGGATGGTGCGCGAGGGCGCGGCCGTGGCCTACCGCCGCTATTCGGCGCGCTATGTGCGCGAGGAGGCCCGGGCCGAGGCGGAGGGTCTTGGCGTCTGGTCGGGCCCGATACAGCGCCCCGAGGACTATCGCCATGCGCCGCCCGCGCCGCCTCCGCCCGAGGACTGCGCGATCAAGGGCAATGTCTCGCGGAACGGCCGGATCTATCACATGCCCGGACAGGCGGACTATGCGCGCACCGTGATCTCGGGGCCCGAGGAGCAGTGGTTCTGCACCTCAGCCCAGGCCGAGTCTGCGGGCTTCCGGCCGGCGAAGCGCTGACATTGATGCGCATCAAGGCGGCGAAAGAATCTGTGACGTAGCTTTTCCCTAACGAAACCAAGAGGGAGCACGGCATGATCCACACCCCGCACGAGCTGATGGCGGATCTTCCGGGCGTGACCGGACCGAACGGCACCCTCAGGAAAACCGACCCGCATTTCGCGCGTCTTGTCTGGAATGAACGCGGCTGAACCTCGTGGTTCGCAGGGTCCCTCGCAGGACCGCAGAGCCGGCACGCACCGGATGAGGATCGCGCCATGAGCGCGTGCATATGAGAGGGCCTCGCAGGCCGCGCGACAGCGGCCTGCTAATCGACAATCTCGTATGGCAGCAATCCGCGCCGGTCGGG
Source organism: Cereibacter johrii (assembly GCF_001720585.1). Taxonomy (GTDB): domain Bacteria; phylum Pseudomonadota; class Alphaproteobacteria; order Rhodobacterales; family Rhodobacteraceae; genus Cereibacter_A; species Cereibacter_A johrii. Next base: position 10,854 of record NZ_MABH01000148.1, read on the forward strand.
GTCCACCCGAAGGCGCTTTTCCAGCGGCGGCACAGACCGCTGGTGGCACTCCTGCCGGTCACAGATCCGGCAGGAGATGCCGATCGGCTCGAAGCTCCCCTTCAGATCCAGCCCGTCCGCATAGACCAGCGCATCGGCATGCTGCACCTCGCAGCCGAGCCCGATGGCGTAGCGGCGCACGGGCGCGGTGAAGGAGCCGCCGGGCTTCGACACGTCCCGCGCGAGCAGCAGATAGCGCACCCCGTCCGGCGTCTGGGCCAGCTGGCGCAGGAACCGCCCCGGCGTCTCGAAGGCGCGGTGAACGTTCCAGAGCGGGCAGGCGCCGCCGAAGCGCGCGAACTGGAAGCGCGTGGCCGAGTGACGCTTGGTGATCGTGCCCGCCTGATCGACCCGGACGAAGAAGAAGGGCACGCCCTTGGCGCCGGGCCGCTGCAGCGTCGAGAGCCGGTGCGCCACCTGTTCGATCGAGGCGCCGAACATGTCGGCCAGCCGCTCGAGATCGTGCCGCGTCTCGGCCGCCGCCTGCAGGAAGGGGCGATAGGGCAGGAGGGCCGCCCCGGCGAAGTAGTTGGCGAGCCCGATCTTGGCGATCTCGCGCGCCTCGGCGGTCTGGAACCGGGCCAGATCGAGCGTGGCCTCGAGCAGGTCGTTCTGGGTCAGGAGCGCCACCTGATGCAGCAGCTGGAACCTCTGCGTCGGTGCCGCCGCCCGGGCCGAGAGGCGCAGCGCATTCCCCTCGCGGCTGCGAATCGCCGGCATGTCCGCCATCTGCAGATCGAGCCCCGCCCGTGTCAGCGTCTCCATCGCGGCGGAAAAGACGTCGCGCCGGACGCCGCCGGGGGCCGCGTAATGTTCGGCCGCCCGGTCCACCGCATCGAGGTAATTGTCGCAATAGTGAAAGAAATCCCGCACCTCCTCCCAGGGCGAGGGGCGCAGGTCGGCCTCGTCGCGCCCCAGCGCCTCGTCGAGCGAGGCGAGCCGCTCGTGGGTCTGCCGATAGGCGCGGTGCAGGTCGAGGAAGGCGCGCGCGAAGGCGGGCGCGTTCGAGGCCACGAGCCGGAGGTCGGCCAGGGGCGGGCTGTCGGTGAAGACCGGATCGGCCAGCGCCTCGCGCATGTCGGTGACGATGCGCTCGGCCTCGGAGGTGGTGAGCTTGGTCACATCCACCCCGAACTCCTGCGCGAGCGCCAGGACCACGGTGGCCGAGACCGGCCGGTGGTTGTTCTCCATCTGATTGAGATAGGGCAGCGAGGCGCGGAGCCGCTCGGCAAAGACCTTCTGCGTGAGCCCGAGCTTCACCCGCAGCTCGCGCAGCTTCGCCCCGGCATAGAGTTTCTGCGCCATCTGCGGCCTCCCTTTGCAAAGTCCTTCCTGCCTTTGCAAAGGAACCGCGTCAACGGCCGCGTCAGGTGGCGAGGCCGAGAGCCCGCGCGCGGCGCATCACCCAGAGGATCGCGGCGACCGAGGCCGCGCCCGAGAAGAGCATGATGAGGATGAGCGGCATCTCTCCGCCCTCGACCGTCAGCACCACTCCGGCGAGCGCCGCGAGGGCTGCCCCCCCGCCGATCATGATCGCCCCGCCGAGGCCCGAGGCGGTGCCTGCGAGTTGCGGGTGGATCGAGAGCATCCCCGCATTGGCATTGGGCAGCACCATGCCGTTGCCGAGCCCCACCGCCGTCATCATGCCGAAGAAGAAGAGCGGATGATGCAGCCCGGCCAGCGTGCCCGCCATCAGGACCCCGAGGCCCAGCGTGGTGGCGACCGTGCCCCAGAGCACCATCCGGTTCATGCCCATGCGGATCGAGAAGCGCCCGGACAGGAAGTTCCCCAGCGCATAGCCGATGGCCGGGGCCGAGAAATAGAGCCCTACCTGCGAGGAGGAGAGATGGAAGATCTCGGTCCCCACGAAGGGGGCGCCGCCGAGATAGGCGAAGAAGCAGCCCGAGGCGAAGGCGGCGCAAAGCACATAGCCCCAGAAGCGCTGCGAGCCCAGAAGGGCGGGATACTGGCGCAGCTGCGCGCCGAAGCTCACCGGGCGGATCTCGGAGGTCTCGCCGAGATCGGCCCAGACCAGCGCCGTGACGAGGAGCCCCAGCACCAGGAGGAGGGTGAAGTTCGCCTGCCAGCCGAAGACCTCGTCGAGCATCCCCCCGATCACCGGCCCGATCATGGGCACGAGCGACATGCCCATCGTGACATAGCCGATCATCGAGGCCGCCTGTTCGTCGGGCACCATGTCCCGCACGACGGCGCGGCTCAGCACCATGCCGGCCGCGATCACCGCCTGCGCCATGCGGAAGACGAGAAAGACCTCGGCCGAGGGCGCAAGCAGCGTGCCCACCGTCGCCACGAGGAACAGGCCCAGCGACCACAGGATCACGTTCCGCCGGCCGAACCTGTCCGAGATCGGCCCCACCGCCACCTGCAGGAGGGCGCTGAGCCCGAGATAGAGCGCGACCGACAGTTGCAGGAGCTGGTAGGGCGCATCGAACCAGGCGGACATCCCCGGCAGCGACGGCAGGAAGATGTTCATGGCCAACGCCGCCAGCCCCGTCAGCATCACCAGCGTGAGGATATGGGGCGGCGAGCGGCGGTCGAGGAAGCGGGGTGGGGGGAGCGCGATCATCGACAGGACTTAGGCCTGCTGCAGCGGTCTGTCCATCAGCTCCAGCTGTGGAAGATGAAGAATGCGCCGAGCCCGATGAAGGCGAAGCCCAGCAGGTGATTCCAGTGCAAAGGCTCCTTCAGCCAGAGCACCGAGAAGGCGGCGAAGACGACGAGGGTGATGACCTCCTGGATGGTCTTCAGCTGGGCGGCCGAGAAATGGGCATGTCCGATCCGGTTGGCCGGCACCTGGAGCAGATATTCGAAGAAGGCGATGCCCCAGCTCACGAAGATCACGATGAGAAGCGGCGCGCTCTTGTACTTCAGGTGCCCGTACCAGGCGAAGGTCATGAAGATGTTCGAGGCGAGAAGCAGACCGATGGTGACGAGGGGCACCGGAAGCGTGGGCATGGCGAGATCCTGAGAAGGGTTTGCGATTTGCAGGCGGGCTTTGCAAAGTCATTTGCAAATATCCCGAAATTTTCTTTCGCAGCGAAGGGCTCCTGACTATGGTGCGGCGAAATTCGAGGGGCAAGGCCATGAAAGACATTCTCCAGGAACTCGAGAACCGCCGCGCGATCGCCCGCGCCGGCGGCGGCCAGCGCCGGGTCGAGGCGCAGCACAAGCGCGGCAAGCTGACGGCGCGCGAGCGGATCGAACTCCTGCTCGACGAGGGCTCGTTCGAGGAATTCGACATGTTCGTGCGCCACCGCTGCACGGACTTCGGGATGCAGGACGACCGTCCCGCGGGCGACGGCGTCGTGACCGGCTGGGGCACGATCAACGGCCGCATGGTCTATGTCTTCAGCCAGGACTTCACCGTGTTCGGCGGCTCGCTGTCCGAGACCCATGCGCAGAAGATCTGCAAGATCATGGACATGGCGATGCAGAACGGCGCGCCGGTCATCGGTCTGAACGACTCGGGCGGTGCGCGCATCCAGGAGGGCGTGGCCTCGCTCGCAGGCTATGCCGACGTGTTCCAGCGCAACATCATGGCCTCGGGCGTGATCCCGCAGATCTCGGTCATCATGGGCCCCTGCGCGGGCGGCGCGGTCTACTCGCCCGCCATGACCGACTTCATCTTCATGGTGCGCGACACCTCCTACATGTTCGTGACCGGCCCCGATGTGGTGAAGACGGTGACGAACGAGGTGGTGACGGCCGAGGAACTCGGCGGGGCCTCCACCCATACGAAAAAGTCTTCCGTGGCCGATGGCGCCTTCGAGAACGACGTCGAGGCTCTCTACGAGATTCGCCGCCTCGTCGATTTCCTGCCGCTCTCGAACCGCACGCCCGCCCCGGTGCGGCCCTTCTTCGACGATGTGGCGCGGATCGAGGACAGCCTCGACACGCTGATCCCCGACAACCCGAACCAGCCCTACGACATGAAGGAGCTCATCCTGAAGATCGCCGACGAGGCGGACTTCTACGAGATCCAGAAGGACTTCGCGGCCAACATCATCACCGGTTTCATCCGGCTCGAGGGCCAGACGGTGGGGGTGGTGGCGAACCAGCCGATGGTGCTGGCGGGCTGCCTCGACATCGACAGCTCGCGCAAGGCCGCGCGCTTCGTGCGCTTCTGCGACGCCTTCAACATCCCGATCCTGACGCTCGTCGACGTGCCGGGCTTCCTGCCGGGCACCGGGCAGGAATATGGCGGCGTCATCAAGCACGGGGCGAAGCTGCTGTTCGCCTATGGCGAGGCGACCGTGCCGAAGGTCACGGTCATCACCCGCAAGGCCTATGGCGGCGCCTATGACGTGATGGCCTCGAAGCACCTGCGCGGCGATTTCAACTATGCCTGGCCCACGGCCGAGATCGCGGTGATGGGCGCCAAGGGCGCGACCGAGATCCTCTACCGCTCGGAACTGGGCGACAAGGAGAAGATCGCCGCCCGCGCGAAGGAATATGAGGACCGCTTCGCCAACCCCTTCGTGGCGGCCGAGCGCGGCTTCATCGACGAGGTGATCATGCCGCATTCGACCCGCCGCCGGGTGTCGAAGGCCTTCGCGAGCCTGCGGAACAAGAAACTCGCTAATCCGTGGAAGAAGCACGATAACATTCCCCTCTGATCCGGGGGAGGGGAAGGATGAGGCTCGCCGCTGAGGATGGCGTCGGCACCGTGCGGAGCCCCGCGGCTTCCGCACGGGGGCGCGCGAATCGTCGGGGCCGGGGGCCCGGGCTGCCGCGCAGGCGGGCGCCCGGGGTCCGGCGGGGAGGGGCTGCGGCATGACCGAGACCGACCCGATTGCCGTGCCCTCGGGCCAGGCGGTGACGCTGATCGACACGATCTGGAACGAGCCGGGCCCGGCGGGCCTGACCTTCCGCTTCCGCTTTCTCACGCCCGGCATCGCCGCCGGAGGGGGAGTGGATTACGATACGGCCTTTTCCGACATGGTGGCCCTGTGCGAGAGCTATGTCCTGCCCCGGGTTGCCGAAGTGGTTCCGCCGCCCGCGCAGGTCATCGTTTCCCTCTCGGACAGGCCGGTTCCCTTCGGCGAGGCCGACCCCGACGCCACGCAATACTTCGAGGCCTTCAGCATCCGGGATGGCCACTGCATCTGGGAGGCTTTCTGATGGCAACACCACCTATTGTGGTCTGGCCCCAAATTTCGGGGTTGGCTGATGTAGAAGAGTCACAGGACAAGGCTTTGAAACGCATGATGTGTCAATCGCTTGGGGGATCAGATACGATGCTGGACGACCGAACCCAAGCGGTCTATGCCTCGCAGGAAGTCCACGTTGAGGAAGGTTCCTCAGCGTCGGCTTGCAATAAAAAATGGAGTAGAGGATGTCGAAGAGCACTGTCGTTTTCGCGCTGTGCATGGTTGCCTTCGTGGCTGCCTGCGCGAAAAAAGAAGAAGCCGTGTACGTGGAACAGCCGGCCGTCACGACCGAGCCGGTCTACACGGGCAAATACAAGTAATCTGCCCGGGCGGGCCGTCGAGTCTCTCCGGCCCGCCTACACCTTCGCCCTCCCGATCCGGGAGGGCGTGCCATGCTGAAGCACCGCGGCTTCCCGAGCCGGCTTCCGGGCACCGATCTCCAATATACGATCCGCCGCGCCAACAAGGAGGGCGCCACGCGCATCATCCGGCGCGAGCGCTACCGCGACCGCAAGGCCGTCGATCGCGCGGCCGATGCTGGCTTCCTTGCGGCCCTCTGGGCCCATTTCGGCGAGGAGCCGTTCGAGCGCGGCAATCTCGACGCGGGCCGCCTGTCGTGGCTCTTCGGCCGCGAGGTCGTGGCGGCCGAGGATCCGTTCGATCCTGAATCCTACGACGCCCTGCTGCGGATCGACCGCCGCAAGGCCGAGGCCGCCTTTCCCGAGGTCTTCGCTCCCGATGCGCCGCCGGCGGCCTTCGAGGACGATTGGGACGACACGGACGAGGACTAGGCATGGAGTCGCGCAAGCATCTGCTCCTGCGGCCGGATTTCGCGCATCGCGAAATGCACGCCCACTTGGCCTTTGTCTGCCCGCCGGATGCGCCCCATGTTGAAGAAGCGGAAGCCTCCACCTCGGCGGGGCACCTTCCGCAGTCTTGCGACCCTTCCCTTTCCTTCCGGTCCGGTGCCTCTCGCACCGGGCCGGCCTTTTCCCCGTTTGAGCGGCAATCGGCCGAGCCCGCCCCGCGACCGATTTTCGGCTTTTCCGCGTCGCCGGTTGCGGTAATCCTCGGCTCCGACAAAACAGAAGCCGGAGGCAGAGCATGTCCAACATCACGAAATTCCTTCTTCTCGGGGCCATCGCCGCGACCGTCTCGGCCTGCGACACGGCGACCGGCCGTGCCGGTGGCGGCGCGCTCGCGGGCGCGGCTCTCGCCGATGCGACCGACGAGAACATGGTGGCCGGTGCCGCTCTCGGCGCCCTCGCCGGCGCTGCCAGCTGCGGCGTACCGGGCCTGCCGGCCTGCCGCTCGGGCGGCAACTACTACTGAGGTCGGTGCCGCTCCCGCGGCGCTGATCGCAGGCTTCGGCACCGCTCCGGCGGCGTCGCGCAACCCTTTCCGCGCCGCTTCGGCCGCGCAGACCACTGCATCTCAGGGACCGTCCGGGCTTTGGCCCGGGCGGTCCTTTTCGTTTTCGCGCCTTGCCGCGCGCTGCTGACAAAGGGACGATGATGTTCAAGAAGATCCTGATCGCGAACCGGGGCGAGATCGCCTGCCGCGTCATCAAGACCGCCCGCAAGATGGGCATCCAGACGGTCGCCGTCTATTCCGACGCCGACCGCAATGCGCTCCACGTCAGCATGGCGGACGAGGCGATCCATATCGGGCCGCCGCCCGCCAACCAGTCCTACATCGTGATCGACAAGATCATGGAGGCGATCAAGCAGTCGGGCGCCGAGGCGGTGCATCCGGGCTACGGCTTCCTGTCGGAACGGATGGATTTCGCCGCGGCGCTCGAAGCGGCAGGCGTGGTCTTCATCGGCCCGCCTTCGCGGGCGATCGAGGCCATGGGCGACAAGATCACCTCGAAGAAGCTGGCGAAAGAGGCCGGCGTCTCGACGGTTCCGGGCTACATGGGCCTGATCGCCGACGCCGACGAGGCGGTGAAGATCTCGAACGAGATCGGCTATCCGGTGATGATCAAGGCCAGCGCCGGCGGCGGCGGCAAGGGCATGCGCATCGCCTGGAGCGAGGCCGAGGTCAAGGAAGGCTTCGAATCCTCGAAGAACGAGGCCGCCAACAGCTTCGGCGATGACCGGATCTTCATCGAGAAGTTCGTGACCCAGCCGCGCCACATCGAGATCCAGGTGCTGGCCGACACCCACGGCAACTGCGTCTACCTGCACGAGCGCGAATGCTCGATCCAGCGCCGCAACCAGAAGGTCATCGAGGAGGCGCCCTCGCCCTTCCTCGACGAGGCGACCCGCAAGGCCATGGGCGAGCAGGCCTGCGCGCTGGCCAAGGCCGTGGGCTATGCTTCGGCGGGCACGGTGGAATTCATCGTCGACGGGCAGAAGAACTTCTACTTCCTCGAGATGAACACCCGCCTGCAGGTGGAGCATCCCGTCACCGAGCTCATCACCGGGATCGATCTTGTCGAGCAGATGATCCGCGTGGCGGCCGGCGAGAAGCTGCCCTTCCAGCAGTCGGACCTGAAGATCAACGGCTGGGCGATGGAAAGCCGTCTCTATGCCGAGGATCCCTACCGCAACTTCCTGCCCTCGATCGGCCGGCTCACCCGCTACCGCCCGCCGGTCGAGAGCGTGACGCCGACCTCGGTCGTGCGCAACGATACCGGCGTCTACGAGGGCGGCGAGATCTCGATGTATTACGACCCGATGATCGCCAAGCTCTGCACCTGGGCGCCGACGCGGGACGCGGCCATCGAGGAGATGCGGCTCGCGCTCGACACGTTCGAGGTCGAGGGGATCGGCCACAACCTGCCCTTCGTGGGCGCCGTGATGGACCATCCGCGCTTCGTGAAGGGCGACATCACCACGGCCTTCATCGCCGAGGAATATCCCGACGGCTTCCAGGGCGCGGTTCTCGACGAGCCGACGCTGCGCCGGGTGGCTGCGGCCGCCGCCGCGATGAACCGCGTGGCCGAGATCCGGCGCACCCGCATCTCGGGAACGATGAACAACCACGAGCGGCATGTGGGCGTCGACTGGGTCGTGGCGCTGCAGGGCGAGAGCTATCACGTCAGCATCGCCGCCGACCGCGAGGGCTCGACGGTGAGCTTCTCGGACGGCTCCTCGCTGCGCGTGACCTCGGACTGGACGCCGGGCCAGGCGCTGGCCAGCCTGATGGTCGATGGCAGGCCGCTGGTCATGAAGGTGGGCAAGGTGCCGATGGGCTTCCGTCTGCGGCTGCGCGGCGCGGATCTGAAGGTCCATGTCCGCACGCCGCGTCAGGCCGAGCTTGCGCTTCTCATGCCCGAGAAGCTGCCGCCCGACACCTCGAAATACCTGCTCTGCCCGATGCCGGGCCTCGTGGTGAAGATCAACGTGGCCGAGGGCGACGAGGTGCAGGAGGGTCAGGCGCTGGCCACGGTCGAGGCGATGAAGATGGAGAACATCCTGCGCGCCGAGCGCCGCGGCACGGTCAAGAAGATCGCCGCCGCGCCGGGGGCGAGCCTGCGGGTGGATGACGTGATCATGGAGTTCGAATGAGCTACCGGCCGGCCGGGTTCCTCTCGAGCAGTTCGTCCCGTCGCAGGGGGAACTTGTCGATGGCCCGGCCGATCTCGCGCGCGTCCCAGGGCAGGGGCTTGCGCAGCTTCACCTGCCCGTCCTTGTCGAAGATCACGAGCGAGAAGCCGCGGGGATGCAGCGTCCTGCGGATCTCGGACGGATCGTCGGGGCTGGGGTCGAAGATCACGATCACGTCGCGCTCGTCGAGAAAGTCCAGACGGTCGGCGATCATCTCCATCTGCCGGATGAAGTTCGGATCGGTCTCGGTGTCGGCAAAGACCACCACCGGCCGTTTCGTCCACAGGAATTGTGAAAGCGTGAGTCCTTGGGCCTCGACCGGCCCCGGCCCTTCGGGGGCTGGGGTCTCCGCGAGGGCAGACAGGGGCAGAAATGCTGCAAGAGCAAGAATTTGAACGGGTTTCATGCGGCCTCCCGTCCTCATATAGGCCGGCACCCGCCGAAACCCAAGTCTCACGCGTGGCCCCGCGCCCGCGGTCAGTAAGAGGGAAGAGCCGATGACCGAAGATCTCGATGCGTGGCGCAAGCTCGCCGAGAAGGAGCTGAAGGGCAAGAGCCCCGACAGCCTGACCTGGAACACGCTGGAGGGCATTCCGGTCAAGCCGCTCTATACCAAGGCCGATCTTGCGGGGATGGAGCATCTCGACGGGCTGCCCGGGGTTGCGCCCTTCACCCGCGGCGTGCGCGCCACGATGTATGCGGGCCGCCCCTGGACGATCCGGCAATATGCGGGCTTCTCGACCGCCGAGGCCTCGAACGCCTTCTACCGCAAGGCGCTGGCCGCGGGTCAGCAGGGCGTCTCGGTGGCCTTCGACCTCGCGACCCACCGCGGCTATGACAGCGACCACCCCCGCGTGGTGGGCGATGTGGGCAAGGCGGGCGTGGCCATCGACTCGATCGAGGACATGAAGATCCTGTTCGACGGCATCCCGCTCGAGAAGATCTCGGTCTCCATGACGATGAACGGCGCGGTGATCCCGATCCTCGCCAATTTCATCGTGACCGGAGAGGAGCAGGGCGTGCCGCGCTCGGAGCTGTCGGGCACGATCCAGAACGACATCCTCAAGGAGTTCATGGTCCGCAACACCTACATCTATCCGCCCGAACCCTCGATGCGGATCATCGCGGACATCATCGAATACACCTCGAAGGAGATGCCGAAGTTCAACTCGATCTCCATCTCCGGCTATCACATGCAGGAGGCGGGGGCGAACCTCGTGCAGGAGCTGGCCTATACGCTGGCCGACGGGCGCGAATATGTCCGCGCGGCGCTGGCGCGCGGCATGAATGTGGACGATTTCGCAGGACGGCTCAGCTTCTTCTTCGCCATCGGCATGAACTTCTTCATGGAAGCCGCGAAGCTCCGCGCGGCGCGGCTTCTGTGGCACCGGATCATGTCCGAATTCGCGCCGAAGAAGCCGGGCAGCCTGATGCTGCGCACCCATTGCCAGACGTCCGGCGTCTCGCTTCAGGAGCAGGATCCCTACAACAACGTGATCCGCACCGCCTACGAGGCGCTGTCGGCGGCGCTCGGCGGCACCCAGTCGCTGCATACGAACGCGCTCGACGAGGCCATCGCGCTGCCCACGGAATTCTCGGCCCGGATCGCGCGGAACACCCAGATCATCCTGCAGGAAGAGACGGGCGTGACCAGGGTCGTCGATCCGCTCGCGGGCTCCTACTATGTCGAAAGCCTGACCGCGGAGCTTGCGGAAAAGGCCTGGGCGCTCATCGAGGAGGTCGAGGCCATGGGCGGCATGACCAAGGCCGTGGCCTCGGGGATGCCCAAGCTCAGGATCGAGGAATCGGCTGCCCGGCGGCAGGCCGCCATCGACCGCGGCGAGGATGTGATCGTCGGCGTGAACAAGTATCGTCTGGCCAAGGAGGATCCGATCGAGATCCTCGACATCGACAACGTGGCCGTCCGGGACGCGCAGATCGCGCGGCTGGAAAAGATGCGCGCCGCCCGCGACGAGGCCGCCTGCCAGGCGGCGCTCGACGAACTGACCCGCCGCGCCGCTGAGGGCGGCAACCTGCTCGAAGCCGCGGTGGATGCCTCGCGCGCCCGCGCCTCTGTCGGAGAGATCAGCATGGCCATGGAGAAGGTGTTCGGCCGCCACCGGGCGGAAGTGAAGACGCTCTCGGGCGTCTATGGCGCGGCCTACGAGGGCGACGACGGCTTCGCGCAGATCCAGCGCGACGTCGAGAGCTTCGCCGAGGAAGAGGGCCGCAGGCCCCGGATGCTGGTGGTGAAGATGGGCCAGGATGGCCACGACCGCGGCGCCAAGGTGATCGCCACCGCCTTCGCCGACATCGGCTTCGACGTCGATGTGGGCACCTTGTTCCAGACGCCCGAGGAGGCGGCGCAGGACGCCATCGACAATGACGTCCATGTGGTGGGCATCTCCTCGCTGGCGGCGGGCCACAAGACCCTCGCGCCGAAGCTGATCGAGGCGCTGAAGGAGAAGGGCGCGGGCGACATCCTCGTGATCTGCGGCGGCGTGATCCCGCAGCAGGATTACGACTTCCTGCAGCAGGCGGGGGTGAAGGCCATCTTCGGCCCCGGCACCAACATCCCCTCGGCGGCCAAGCACATCCTCGACCTGATCCGCGAGGCCCGCAGCTGACACGGCCGGCGCCGCCCCACAC
>NZ_MABH01000149.1 GCF_001720585.1 Cereibacter johrii
CGAACCGCGCGCCGGGGCCCGGCTGCGCCAGAAGCCGCAGATCGCCGCCCATCTGCCGCGCCAGCGCCCGGCTGATCGAGAGGCCGAGCCCGTTGCCGGCCGGGCGCCCGCTGCCCGTGGGCATGAACGGATCGAAGATGGCCTCCGCCTCTTCGCAGAGGATGCCGTCGCCCGTGTCGCTCACCTCGATGCGCAGGAGCGGGCGCGGCCCCGCCTCCTCGACCCGGGCCTCGACGCGGATGCGGCCCTGCCGGGTGTGCTTCAGCGCGTTGGACAGGAGGTTCGACAGGCACTGGCGCAGGCGCTGCGGATCGAGCCGCGCGCGCTGCGGCAGATCGCTCATCGCAAGCTCGAGCGCCACGCCCGTCTCCTCGATCAGGGGGCGGAACAGCTCGACGCTCGCCACGATCTCCTCGCGCGGCGAGGCGATCTGCGGCCGGACCGGCATCCGGCCCTGCTGGACCGCCGACATGTCGAGGATGTCGTCGAGCATCGTCGAGAGCCCCTCGGCCGAGCGGATCAGCACGGCCAGACGGTCGCGGCTGACCGGATCGGACGCGCCGCGCAGTTCGGCATGGCCGATGCCGAGGATCGCGTTGAGGGGGGTGCGCAGCTCGTGGCTCATCTGCGCGAGGAACCGGTCCTTCGTCGCATTGGCCGCGAGCGCCTCGGCCCGCCCGGCGGCAGCCTCGCGATGCAGCCGGTAGGTCATGAGGATGGCCGCCAGCGAATAGGCCAGCGCCACCAGCGCGCAGAGGGTGGTGAGCGCCAGAGCCGGAAGGTCGTGCCGCGGCAGCCAGTAGAGCGTGTTCGAGGCCAGCGTGAAGAGCGCAATGGCGCTGCCGCCCGCCAGCCCCATCGGCAGGTGGATCGACCGCACGGTGGCCACATGCATCATCGAGCAGACCATGAACCCGATGGCGAAGGCCTTCACATAGGCGTTCTCGAGATGCCACATCAGCGCGGGCGGCGTGACGAAGGCGCATTCCAGCAGGAAGGCGGAGAGGATGTAGCCGGGATGGCGCCATCCTTCGGTGATCCGCGCAGGAGCCGCGTCGAGGTAGTTCGTGACGATCTCGCCCACGGCCGTCAGCAGGACGCAGGTCCAGACGATCCAGCCGGGCAGGAAGAGCATCGAGACGGCGAAGGCCAGCGCCATGGCGGGGAAGCGCACGAAGGACTCGCGTCTCAGGATCGCGGCCTGGCGGGCGACCTCCTGCTGGAGGGCCGCGGGCGGAAGGGGGGCGAGCCAGTGCGGGCGCATGGGCAAATCCGGCAGGGAGGGGGGCGGGGGCCTGCGGCCCCGGCCGGCATCAGGGCTGCGCGGGAGCGAGCCTCACCTCTTGGCGCAGGCGGCCGTCGCGCTCGAAGATCAGGATCCGCCCGTCCTCCGTCACCACGCCCAGCCAGTCGCGCCCCTGGGTGAAGGCCTCGGCGCGGGTGCCCTCGGGCAGCGCGAGGCTCTCGGGCAGCGCGAGGTCGGCGGTGGCGAGGCTCGTGGGCATACGGGTGACAATCACCGAAACCACCGTTATGACGCCCACGATCAGGGTCAGCATCAGCACGATGACCAGCCCCTTGAGAAATCTGAGGCTGGGCGGGAGTCGCCCTTCCGGTTGCGGAGCCTGCTGCATGGCCATCCTTTCGCCCCAGGGGGGCAAACTGAGCATCACGATCGGAGAGGATCCTCCCGACCGTCTTGATAAGGCGCTCGTGCGCGAGGCGCCAGAGGAGGCCGCGCTGTCGCGCTCGCGGCTGATGAAGCTGATCGGCGAGGGCGCGGTGCGGCTCGATGGCGTGCCCGTGACCGATCCCAAGGCGAGGGTCGCGGCGGGGCAGGTCTACGAGATCGCGCTCGACGCGCCGGCCGAGGGGGAGGCCCGCCCCGAGGCGATCCCGCTTTCGGTCGTGTGGGAGGACGGCGACCTCATCGTCATCGACAAGCCGGTGGGGATGGTGGTCCATCCCGCGCCCGGCCAGTGGACGGGGACGCTGGTCAATGCGCTTCTCCATCATTGCGGCGAGAGCCTCTCGGGCATCGGCGGCGAGAAGCGCCCCGGCATCGTCCACCGGATCGACAAGGACACGTCGGGGCTTCTCGTGGTGGCCAAGACCGACCGGGCCCATCAGGGCCTTGCGGCGCAGTTCGAGGCGCATACGGTCGAGCGGCGCTACCTTGCGCTCGTGCATGGCGTGCCCGAGGTCTCGGACCCGCGGCTGCGCGGCGTGCGCGGCACGAGCTTCGAGCCGGGCGGCGTGCTCAGGATCGCCACCGGCCTCGCCCGCCACCGCACCGACCGGCAGCGGCAGGCGGTCACCTTCGAGGGCGGGCGTCATGCCGTGACCCGCGCGCGCCTTCTCGAGCGGTTCGGCACGCCTCCCGTTCTGGCCCTCGTCGAATGCCGGCTCGAGACGGGGCGCACGCACCAGATCCGCGTGCATATGGCCCATGCCGGCCACGGGCTGATCGGCGACCAGACCTATGGCGGCAGGCGCAAGCTCTCGCCGAAGGCTCTGGGGGCCGAGGCCGCGTCGGTGGCCGAAGCCTTCCCGCGCCAGGCGCTCCATGCCGCGAGCCTCGGCTTCCGCCATCCGGTGAGCGGCGAGGAGCTGAGCTTCGAGAGCCCCTTGCCCGAAGATATGGCGGGCCTCCTGTCGCTCCTGCCGCGGATGCAAGGGTAACGCCGGATTACATTCGCGTGAAATTCCGCAACAAATCTGGCATGGCGACGGTTCCTTGAACATCTCTCGTTAAAACGTCCATGGTAGCGCTGACGGTGCTGCCGGACGGAACGGAACGTGCGTCGCCGGATCGCCGGCAGACGTCAGAGGGGGTCAACGAATGAGCACTTACACCAGCCTTCCCGCTCCGAGTCCCGAACAGGGCCTCAACCGCTACATGCAGGAGATCCGCAAGTTTCCCCTGCTGGAGCCCGAAGAGGAATATATGCTGGCCAAGCGCTGGGTCGACCATCAGGACAATCGGGCCGCGCACAAGCTGGTCACCTCGCACCTGCGCCTCGCGGCCAAGATCGCCATGGGCTACCGGGGCTACGGGCTGCCGCAGGCCGAGGTGATTTCCGAGGCGAACGTGGGCCTGATGCAGGCGGTGAAGCGGTTCGACCCCGAGAAGGGCTTCCGGCTGGCGACCTATGCGATGTGGTGGATCCGCGCCTCGATCCAGGAATATATCCTGCGGTCCTGGAGCCTCGTGAAGCTCGGCACCACCTCGGCGCAGAAGAAGCTGTTCTTCAACCTGCGCAAGGCCAAGGCCAAGCTCGGCGCGCTCGAGGAGGGCGATCTGCGCCCCGAGAACGTGGCCCAGATCGCCAAGGATCTGAGCGTGTCCGAGGCCGAGGTCATCGACATGAACCGCCGCCTGTCGGGCTCGGATGCGTCGCTCAACGCGACCATCGGCTCGGACGGCGAGGGCTCGACCCAGTGGCAGGACTGGCTCGAAGACGAAGACAGCGACCAGGCGGCGGATTATGCCGAGCGCGACGAGCTCGAGATCCGGCGCGAGCTTTTGGCGCAGTCCATGTCGGTGCTGAACGACCGCGAGAAGGACATCCTCGTGCAGCGCCGCCTGACCGACGATCCGGTGACGCTCGAGGAATTGTCCGAGGGCTACGGCGTCAGCCGCGAGCGGATCCGCCAGATCGAGGTCCGCGCCTTCGAGAAGCTGCAGGCCAGGATGCGCGAGCTCGCGCGCTCGAAGGGCATGACCATCCCCGCCTGACCGCGCGCTTCATCGGAACAAAGGCCGGGCCCCCGCCCGGCCTTTTCCTTGGCCCCCTTCCGCTCACGAACCCGAGGGAGTTGGGCGCACTTTTCGCTCCCGGACCCGATGGATTTGGGCGCGCTTTCCGCGGCGGGCCGGGTGAAGGTGCGTCTTTCCCGCGGTCCACCTCCTGGACTAGACAGTCGGCCCCCTAGGTGTGCCACGGAGGCTGCGTCTCACAGAGGCAGGGTCTTCCGGGGGGCTTCTTCCCTTACAAGCGGGGTCTTCCGGGGCCGTCCCCACAGGCGGCTCCTGCCGGGAGGCTGTCTTCACCACAGGCGAGGCCCTAAGGGGTCGCGGATGACGTCTGTCTTGCATGGTGCGACCATCCTCGGTGAGAGAACGATACGCGGTCGAGCGACACGGCTCTGTAAGGTCCGGGCCGCCGAGGAGGCAGCCCCCGGCAGGGTCGGCTCGGTGTCGATCTGGGCCGCCGTGGAGGCAGCCATCGGCAGGTGGACGGCTTGTGTCGGTCCGGTGTGCCAATGAGGCGGCCCCCGGCAGGCGATCCCGGTGTCAGTCCGGGGCGCCCAGAAGGAAGCTCACCTGCAGGCTCGCGTTCAGCCGGTTGAAGGCGGCGCGGTCCTTCAGATCCTCGGCGATCAGCCGCTCGGAGACCCGACGGCCCAGCTCGGGATGAAGGGCGCCCAGCACCAGCGCGGCCTTGCCCAGACGGAAGGGCGCCACGCAGTTGATGAGGTAGAACCGCTCGGCGAGCTCGGCCTTCAGCTCTTCCGTCACCGGATGCTCCGGAAGGCTCTCTGCCCGGAACGGCCGGTCGATGGTGCGGACGAGCCGCGTGAGCGCGCCGCCGTCGGCCGGATCGGTGGTCACGACGCGCCCCTCGATGGCGAGCTTCTTCAGGAGCCGGTCGAGGAACGGCCCGCGCTCGGCCATCCTGTGCAGCACCGAATGGAGATAGATCACGTCATAGCCCGTCTCGCGGAAGGCGCCGGACATCGGATCGGCTTCGATCAGCCGTGCCGTCCGCCCCTCTCCGAGCCGGACCTTCAGCGCCTCGAGCTCGGCCGGATCGGCCGAAACAGCGTGATAGGTGCGGGCCGTGTCCGCCAGCCACGGGCTCAGCGGCGAGCCGCCGCCGATCTCCAGCACCTTCTTGCCGGACAGATCGCCGAGCCACTCCTTGTGCACCTCGTAGAGCTGCGCCTCGGCCTCGGGGCCGATGGCCGAGAGGGCCCGGGTGCGGATCCGCCGCCAGAGGTCGGAGGCGAGGCCCGCCCCCCGGCCGAGCGCGGTGCCGAGGGGGCCGTCGCCCGACCCTTTCGGCTTCAGCCGGTCGCTCTGGTTCTGTGGCATGGCGGAATGACCCATGAAGAAATCTCCAAACGAAAATAGTGCGGGGCCAAGCCCCGCACAGGATGCTAACAATCGGTCCCGGGCGTCAATCGTCCATGGCTTCGAGCTCGTCGATGAAGCCCGCGATCATGCTCAACCCCTTGTCCCAGAAGGTCGGGTCGCTCGCATCGAGGCCGAAGGGGGCGAGAAGCTCCTTGTGATGCTTGGAGCCGCCCGCCGAGAGCATCTCGAAATACTTGTCCTGAAAGCCCGGATTGCCCTCGGCATAGACGGCATATAGCGCATTCACCAGCCCGTCGCCGAAGGCATAGGCATAGACGTAGAAGGGCGAATGGACGAAATGCGGAACGTAGGACCAGAAGGTCTCGTATCCTTCCATGAACTCGAACGCATCGCCGAGGCTTTCCGCCTGCACGCTCATCCAGAGGGCGTTGATGTCCTCGGGCGTGAGCTCGCCCTGCCGGCGCGCCTCGTGCAGCTTGCATTCGAAATCGTAGAAGGCGATCTGGCGCACGACCGTGTTGATCATGTCCTCGACCTTGCCGGCCAGCAGCGTCTTCCGCTCGGCCGGGGTCCGCGCCGCATCGAGAAGCTTGCGGAAGGTCAGCATCTCGCCGAAGACGCTCGCCGTTTCGGCCAGCGTGAGCGGCGTCGAGGAGAGGAGTTCCCCCTGTCCCGCCGCCAGCACCTGATGGACGCCGTGGCCCAGCTCATGCGCGAGCGTCATCACGTCGCGCGGTTTGCCGAGGTAGTTCAGCATCACATAGGGGTGGACGGTCGTCACGGTCGGATGAGCGAAGGCCCCGGGCGCCTTGCCGGGTTTCACGCCCGCATCGATCCAGCCCTTCTCGAAGAAGGGTTTCGCGATTTCGGCCATGCGCGGATCGAAGGCGGAATAGGCCTCCATCACCGTCGACTGCGCCTCGTCCCAGCCGACGAGCCGCGGCGTCTCGGTCGGCAGGGGGGCGTTGCGGTCCCAGACCTGCAGCTTCTCGAGGCCCAGCCACTTGGCCTTCAGCCGGTAGTAGCGGTGCGAGAGCTTGGGATAGGCCGCGACCACGGCATTCCGCAGCGCCTCGACCACCTCGGGCTCGACATGGTTCGCGAGGTGCCGGCCATATTGCGGCGTGGGCATCTTGCGCCAGCGGTCGTGGATCTCCTTCTCTTTTGCGAGCGTGTTGTGCACCCGCGCGAAGAGCTTGATGTTGCGGCCGAAGACCTCCGCCAGAGCGTGGGCGGCGGCCTCGCGGCGCGGCCGCTCGGGGTCGGTGAGCAGGTTGAGGGTGGATTCAAGGTTCAGCTCCTCGCCCTCGAGCGTGAAGGTGAGGCCCGCCATCGTCTCGTCGAAGAGCCGGTTCCAGGCGGCGGCGCCGACGGTCGATTCGTCATGCAGGAAGCGTTCGAGCTCGTCCGAGAGCTGGTGCGGGCGCATGGCGCGCATCCGGTCGAAGACCGGCTTGTAGCGGGCGAGCGCCGCGCTCTCGGCCAGACGGGCCTCGAGATGGGCATCCTCCAGCCGGTTGAATTCGAGGCTGAAGAAGACGAGCGCAGTCGTGTAGTCCGTCACCTTGTCCTGTGCGTCGGCCATGAATTTGGCCCGCTCGCTGTCCATCGTGTTCTGGTAATAGCGCAGGCCCGCATAGGACATGAGCCGTCCGGCCACGATGTCGATCTTCTCGTAGGCTTCGATGCAGGCGAGGAGGCCTGCCGCGTCGAGGCTTGCAAGTTTGCCCTCGTAGCTGGCGGCGAAGCCTGCGCAGGCCTCCTTGAGCCAGGCCATGTCGTCGCGGAACTCCGGCCCGTCGGGCGTGGGATAGAGGTCGCGCAGGTCCCAGTCGGGCAGGTTCCCGAGGCCCCCGGCACTGGCGTTGGCGTCGAAGACCGGGCGGGGCAGGGGCAGCGTCATGGGAACTCCTTACATTCTATGACTGGCAAGGTGGCGTGGCGGGCGCGGAAGTTCAAGCCGGGCGGGGATCTCCGGCCGGCCGCCGGTGGGCACGGCGGGCTCGTCTGGCGCCGTCTCGGCAACACGGGCCGCCTGCAGGGGATCCTCGCGGAATCGGCGGGCAGGCTGTGACGTCCTGCCCCCGCCCGTCGCCGCGGCGGTGGGCGCGGCGACGTGGGGAGGGACCGTCATGGGGCAGCCCCCCCTGTGGCCGCGAGCAGCTCGCGCAGGCTCTCCAGCGTGTCGATCTCGGTTGCGGGCTTGTCCTTCCGCCAGCGCACCATGCGCGGAAAGCGCAGGGCGATGCCCGACTTGTGGCGGGGGCTGGCCTGAATGCCCTCGAAGGCCAGCTCGAAGACCAGCTCGGGCGGGACGCGCCGCACGGGGCCGAACCGCTCCAGCGTGTTCTTCCGCACCCAGTTGGTGATCTGGCGGAACTCGGCATCGGTGAGGCCGGAATAGGCCTTGGTGAAGGGCACGAGATCGTCGCCGTCGCGCACGCCGAAGGTGAAGTCGGTGAAGAGCGTGGCCCGTCGCCCCGCCCCCTGCTGGGCATAGAGCATCACCGCATCAATCGTGTAGGGATCGAGCTTCCATTTCCACCAGTCGCCGCGCTTGCGGCCGACGAAATAGGGCGAGGAGGCGCGCTTCAGCATCAGCCCCTCGGCGATCTTCTCGCGCGCCGTGGCGCGGATCTTCCCCAGCGTCTCCCAGTCGTCGAAGGCCACCAGCGGCGAGGGCGAGATCGGCAGGCCCGCAGGAAGGGCCGCCAGCACCGCCTCGAGCCGGGCGCGGCGGTGGGCGAGCGGGGCCGCGCGCAGATCCTCGCCGTTTTCCTCCAGAAGATCGTAGGCCAACAGATGCGCGGGCGCCTCGGCCAGGATCTTCTTCGGCACGCTGAGGCGGCCGATCCGCTTCTGGAGTGCGGCGAAGGGCAGGGGGCCCTCGCCGCCCCAGGCCAGCACCTCGGCATCGATCACGAGGCCGGGGGGCAGGAAATCCCTGAGCGGGGCCAGATCGGGGAACCGGTCCGTCACCAGCTCCTCGCCGCGCGACCAGAGCGCGAAGGCGCCCGTGCGGTTCACGAGCTGGCCGCGGATGCCATCCCATTTCCATTCCGCAAGCCACTCGGCGGGATCTCCCAGCGCCGCCACCTCCTCGACCGGCGAGGCGAGCGCGAACGGATAGGGTTTCGAGGCATCGGCCTCGGGATCGTGCGCGCCGATGAGCGTCTCGAACCCGATCCGGCCGGGCTTCCAGTCGCCCATGAGCCGGTGCGCCAGCACCGCCTCGTCGACGCCGGTCGCCTGCGCCAGCGCGCGCGTCATCAGCCCCTGGCTCACGCCCATGCGGAAGCCGCCGGTGATGAGCTTGTTGAAGAGGAACCGCTCGGGCGTGCTGAGCCGGTCCCAGGCGTCGAGGATGGCGGCCCGGCGCACCTCGGCCGGCCGGCCTGTCAGGGAGACCAGCTCGCGCATCCAGCCGTCGAGGGTGCGGTCGCTGGTCTGGCCGGGCTCGGGCAGCAGGAGCGAGATCGTCTCGGCCAGATCGCCCACGATCGGATGGACCTCCTCGGCGAGCCAGACCGGTAGGCCCGAAGCCTCGGCCGCCCAGCTGCGGAGTTCGGTCGTGTTCACCGCCCGCTTGGGGCGGCGCCCCGACAGGAGGCCGATGGTCCAGACCCGGTCCTCCTCGGGCGCGGTGCGGAAATAGTCGGCGAGCGCCGCCACCTTGGCCGAGGTGCGCGTCGTGCGGTCGAGGAGGTCGAAGAGGGCCGCGAACCGCTTCATGTCCGAGCGTCCCCGGCCGCCGGACGCCTGCGCCGGGGCTTGCCTTCGGCGGGCGCCGCCTCGCCCGCGGCCGGATCGGCTTCCGCCGTGTCCTCCTCGGGCGCGGCTCCTTCCACGGCCTCTGCGCCCGCGTCGGGCTCGATCAGCGGGCCCGCCTCGGCTTCGGCCGCATCGAGGCTCTCGCCCTCATATTCCGTGGCGACGATGCCCGCCTCGAACCCCTGATCCTCGAGCCAGCGGCGGAAGATCGCGGTATAGCCGTGGGTGACGAAGATCCGCTCGGCCCCCGTGGCGCGGATCGCGGCATTGAGCCCGTCCCAGTCGGCATGGTCGGACATGACGAAGCCCTGCGCGAGGCCGCGACGGCGGCGCACGCCGCGCAGCGCCATCCAGCCAGAGGCGAAGGCCTCGGCCGCAGGGCCGAAGCGCGTGGCCCAGGGGGTGCCCAGCGCCGAGGGGGGCGCGATCACCAGCGCCCCCGGGTGCGACTTGCCGTCGATGCCGGGCGCCACATGGGTGGTGGGCGGCAGCGCCAGCCCCTGCGCGCGCAGGACGGCGGTGGTGGCCTCGACCGCGCCATGGGTCAGGATCGGCCCGATGGAGAGATCCGCCGAGACCAGAAGCCGCTGCGCCTTGCCGAGCGTATAGGCGCCCACGATCGACGTGCGCCCCTCGGCCGCGTTCGCCGCCCACCAGCGGTTCAGTTGGGCCGCGAGTTCGGCCTGCGGCTTCCAGCGGAAGACCGGCAGGCCGAAGGTGCATTCCGAGATGAAGCTGTGGCAGGCCACCGGCTCGAAGGGCTCCGACAGCCCGTCCTCGGCCACCTTGTAATCGCCCGAGACCACCCAGACCTCGCCGTCCCGCTCGACCCGGATCTGCGCCGAGCCCGGCACATGGCCCGCGGGATGGAACGAGACCGTGACGGAGCCGATCCGCCGGGTCTCGCCGTAGCGGATCGTCTTGAGGCGGATGTCGCCCAGCCGGTAGCGGATCACCGGGGCGGAGCCTTCCGTGGCCAGATAGGCGCCGTGGCCGGGTCGGGCATGGTCCGAATGGCCGTGGGTGATGAGCGCGCGCTCCACCGGCCGCCAGGGGTCGATATGGAAATCGCCCGCGAGGCAGAAGATCCCGCGGTCGGTGAAGGTCAGAAGGGGGTCGCGTGCCATGGAAGGAAGGATAGCGCAGCGCGAACCGCCCGCCAGCGGGGCGCGATGCACAATCTTTAGGCGGCCGAGCGGGATGCGACACATGTCTCGCCATCCGCTCTTCCCGGCCGCAAAGCCCGCTGATTAAACTGAAGGCACGGCGGCGCAAGAACGGTCGGGGGGCGAGCAACGTGGCGGTGACCACCTATTTCAACGAGATGTACGAGAAGGGCCGGGTCCGCCCGCATTACCGCCAGCTCGAGGACTGGACGAAGGCCATGCCGGCCGAGCTGCGCGAGATGAAGCAGGCCGAGGCCGAGGCGCTCTTCCGGCGGATCGGCATCACCTTCGCCGTCTATGGCGAGGGTGGGGACCCGGACCGGCTGATCCCGTTCGACATGTTCCCCCGCGTCTTCACCGCGCGCGAATGGTCCCGGCTCGAACGCGGGATCAAGCAGCGGGCACGCGCGCTCAATGCCTTCCTCTGCGATGTCTACGGGCGCGGCGAGATCGTGCGCGCAGGCCGCATCCCGGCGCGGCTGGTCTATCGCAACGCCGCCTACGAGAAGTCGGTGGTGGGCTTCACCCCGCCGAAGGGGGTCTATTCCCATGTGGTGGGCGTCGATCTGGTGCGGACCGGGGCCGAGGACTTCTATGTGCTCGAGGACAATTGCCGCACGCCCTCGGGCGTCTCCTACATGCTCGAGAACCGCGAGATCATGATGCGGATGTTTCCCGAGCTCTTCCGCGAGAACCGGATCGAGCCGGTGGACAGCTATCCCGAGAAGCTGCGCCGCACGCTGGCCTCGGTCGCGCCCGCGAAATGCTCGAGCGATCCGACCGTCGTGCTGCTCACGCCGGGCCATTTCAACTCGGCCTATTACGAGCACAGCTTCCTTGCCGACCTGATGGGGGTGGAGCTGGTCGAGGGCGCGGATCTCTTCGTCGAGGGCGAATTCCTCTACATGCGCACGACCGAGGGGCCGAAGCGGGTGGATGTGCTGTATCGCCGGATCGACGATGCCTTCATCGATCCCCTCTGCTTCCGGCCGGACTCGCTGCTGGGCATACCGGGGCTGATGGATGTCTATCGCGCGGGGGGCGTCACGATCTGCTCCGCCCCCGGTGCGGGCGTGGCCGACGACAAGGCGGTCTACACCTTCGTGCCCGAGATGGTGCGCTTCTACCTGGGCGAGGAGCCGCTCCTGAACAACGTGCCCACTTGGCAATGCGGCAAGGAGGAGGATCTGAAACATGTGCTGGCGAACCTCTCCGAGCTGGTGGTGAAGGAGGTGCATGGATCGGGCGGCTACGGGATGCTCGTCGGGCCGAAATCCTCGAAGGACCAGATCGCGGCCTTCCGCGCCCGGATCGAGGCCGACCCCGACAATTACATCGCCCAGCCGACGCTCGCGCTTTCCACGACGCCCACCTTCGTCAACGAGGGCATCGCTCCGCGCCACGTCGACCTTCGCCCCTATTGCCTCGTCGGCGAACGGATCGAACTGGTCCCGGGGGGGCTCACCCGCGTGGCGCTCACCGAGGGCTCGCTCGTGGTGAACTCGTCGCAGGGCGGGGGCGTCAAGGACACCTGGGTGCTGGCGGAGTGATCGCGACATGCTGAGCCGGACCGCCGACAACCTCTACTGGATCGCCCGCTACATGGAACGCGCCGAGACGATGGCGCGGCTGCTGGAGGTGGGGGCGCGCATGTCGCTCCTGCCTTCGGCCCATGGCTATCGCAACGAATGGGACAGCCTTCTGCAGGCCTCGGGCACCGCCGGGGGCTTTGCGCAGAAATACCGTCACGCCAGGCAACGCGACATCGAGAGCTATCTCTTCTTCGATCTCGACAATCCCTCCTCGGTCGCCTCCTGCATCGGGCGGGCGCGCGAGAATGCGCGGATCGTGCGCACGGCGCTCACGGCGCAGGTGTGGGATGCGATCAACACCGCCTATCAGGAGTTGCGCGCGCTGGAACGGACGCCGCGCGACCGGCTGGAGCTGTCGCGGCTGATCGACTGGACCATGAACAAGGCCGCCATCATCCGCGGCTCGATCGACACGACGCAGCTGCGCAACGACGGCTGGGATTTCCTGAACCTCGGCTACTACCTCGAACGGTCCGACAATACGGCGCGGCTGATGGACGTGAAATATTACGTCCTGCTGCCGCGGGTCGAGTTCGTGGGCTCGGGGATGGACAATTACCAGTGGGCGACGCTGCTGCGCGCGACCTCGGCGCACCGGGCCTTCCACTGGGCCTATGGCGGCGAGGTGACGGCGCGCAAGATCGCCGATTTCCTGATCCTGAACCCGCAGTGCCCGCGCTCGCTCGTTTCCTGCATGGACGGGATCTGCGGCCATCTGAAGCGGCTCGAGAAGGCCTACGGGCGCCCTTCGCGGCCGCGCGAAGTGGCCGAGAAGCTCGCAACCGAGCTGGAAGCGCTCAGCGTCGAGGAGATCATCGAGGAGGGGCTGCACGAATTCCTCAGCCGCTTCATCCTCGAGGCTGCGAACCTTTCCGGTGTGATCTTCGAAAGCTACCTCAGCGGAGACGTGCGATGATCCTCACCGTCGAACATGTGACCTGCTACCGCTACAACCGGCCCGCCCGCGCGCTGGTGCAGAGCCACCGGCTCACACCCTCGACCTGCGCGGGCCAGCGCGTGCTGGAATGGGTCGTCACCGTCACCGACGGGATCGCGGGCGGGGCCTTCCGCGACGGGGCGGGCGACTGGATCCAGGGCTGGACCGTGCCGGGGCCGGTGAGCGAGGTGACGGTCGCGGTCCGGGGCAGGGTCGAGACCTCGGATCAGGCGGGCGTCCTGCGCGGGCACCGCGAACTGACCGCGCCCGACTGCTACCTGCGATCGACCGCCGTCACCCGGGCCGATCCGGCGCTGGCGGCGCTTGCGGCAAAGGCCGACGGGATCGAGCAGCCGCTCGACCGGGCGCACCGGCTGGCCGATCTCGTGGCCGAGGCCATCCTCTACGAGCCGGGCGCGACCGAAGCGCACACCACCGCCGCCGAGGCGCTGAAGCTCGGGCGCGGCGTGTGCCAGGATCATGCCCATGCGCTGATCGCGGCGGCGCGGGTGGCGGGGCTGCCCGCGCGCTACGTCTCGGGCTATCTCTTCACCGATGCGGAGAGCGCGGATCAGGAGGCGGCCCATGCCTGGGCAGAAGTCTGGGTGCGGGGCTTGGGCTGGGTCGGGTTCGACCCGGCCAACCGCTGCTGCCCGGACGAGCGCTACATCCGCCTCGGCTCGGGGCTCGATGCGCAGGATGCGGCGCCGATCCGGGGCATCGCGCGGGGGCCGGGCGTTGAACGTCTGGAAGTGCAGGTTGCAGTGCAGGCCGTGCAGCAATAGGGTCCGGCGGAACTTTACGGAAGCGTGACCGATGACCTATTGTGTGGGCCTGCTGCTCAACGAGGGGATGGTGCTCCTGTCGGACACCCGCACGAACGCGGGCTTCGACAATATAGCCATCTACAAGAAGATGTTCACCTTCGAGGAGCCCGGCGAGCGTGTCGTGGCGATCCTGACGGCGGGCAGCCTCTCGGTCACGCAGACCACCATCGCCCGGCTGAAGGAGGCGATCCACGATCCCGACGCGACCGAGGACAGCTCGATCCTGAAGGCGCCGACCATGCTCAAGGTGGCCGAGATCATCGGCAACATGCTGGCGCAGGTGCGGCTCGACATCGACGAGAAGCTGTCGGCGATGAAGCAGAGCGCCTCGGCCAGCATGATCGTCGCGGGCCAGCGCCGGGGCGGCGAGATGCGGATGTTTCTCATCTATCCCGAGGGCAACTTCATCGAGGCGACCGAGGACACGCCCTTCCTGCAGATCGGCGAGCACAAATACGGCAAGCCGATCCTCGACCGGGTGGTGAAGCCCGAGACCTCGCTCGCCGATGCGCAGAAGGCCGTGCTCCTGTCGATGGATTCGACCCTGCGCTCGAACCTGTCGGTGGGGATGCCGCTCGATCTCGCGGTGATCGAGCGGGACGGCTGCCGCATCGCCTCGCGCCGCCGGATCGAGGCGGGGGACGAGAATTTCCGCGCCATGTCCGAGGCCTGGTCGCGCGCGCTGCGCGAGGGCTTCTCGCAGATCAGGATCTGACGGCGTCGGGGCCCGCGTTCGCCCGGAACAGGGCTGCGGCCGCGTCGAAGAAGGCGTCGCGCACCTCGGGTCGGTCCATCATCACCTCGTGCTCGGCCCCGGGCACGATCTGCAACTCGCCCCGGCGCCAGCCCTCCATCCGGCGCTGGATCTCCTCGAGATCGACGACCTTCTCGGCCGAGCCCACGATGCAGAGCGCGGGCAGATCCGGCGCGGGCAGTCGCTTGAGCCGCGCCGTCTCCTCGAAGGCCGCGCGCAGCCAGTCGAGGCTGGGGCCCGCAAGGCCGAGTTCCGGCGCCTGCACGAGCTGCTGCTGCATCCAGGCGAACATCTCGGGGTCGCGGGTGAGGACATTCGTGTCGAAGGCGGCGGTGGCCACATAGCTGCGCGTGCCGGTGCCGGGGACATAGCGGTGGCCAAGCCCCGTCGCGCGGGCGAGCATCCCCAGCGCCGCCGCCACGACCCGCAGCGCGGCATGGACGCGGATGCCCCACATCGGTGCCGAGAAGCAGGCGGCCTGCACGGGCAGACCCTCGTGCAGCGCGCGCAGCCCGATGCAGCCGCCCATGGAGTGGGCCAGAAGATGGAAGGGCTCGGGCAGCCCCTGCGCGCGCAGCGCCGCGACGAAGGCTGTCACATCCTGCTGATAGGAGGCGAAATCCTCGACATGGCCCACGAGCGGATCGCGCAGCGACCGGTCCGACAGGCCCTGTCCGCGCCAGTCGAGGGTGGCCGAGGCAAAACCGCGCCGGCGCAGGGCCTCGGCCGCGGGGCCGTATTTCTCGGCATATTCGGTGCGGCCCGAGAAGATCAGGACGGTTCCCGCCGCCCCATCGGGCCAGACCACGGTGCGCAGCCGCACGCCGTCGACCGTGCGGATCCAGTCCGCGTGCGCCCGCGCCGGGCCACGCGCAAGCGCGGCGTGGAAAGGTGCGCCGGTCAACTCAGCGCGGCGCCCACCTTCATCGCCATCGGGATCGAGCCCTCGACGGCGAGGCGGCCGGACATGAAGGCCATCGTGGGATTGAGATCGCCCTCGAGGATCTGCCGGAACACGTCGGCCGAGGCGGTCATCGTGACGTCGGCCTCG
This sequence comes from Cereibacter johrii, assembly GCF_001720585.1. Lineage (GTDB taxonomy): Bacteria > Pseudomonadota > Alphaproteobacteria > Rhodobacterales > Rhodobacteraceae > Cereibacter_A > Cereibacter_A johrii. The sequence continues at coordinate 15,200 of NZ_MABH01000149.1, forward strand.
CCGTCGCCCTCGCGCACGCCCTGCTCGTCCATCATGATCACGCCTTCGTCGGCGATGACGAACTTCGCGCTGCCATCGAAGGTCGAGACCTTCCGGCTCAGGGCCTCCACCGCGGCGTCGATCACCTTGCTCATTCCCGGCTGTCTCCAATCCCGTTTTCTTGACGTTCCGCCACTGGCGTTTGCGCCGTGGCACGTTACATTCGGACTATGAAAGCGCGGCGACCGTTTCACAACGCTATCGTGGGGGCAATCTTGCCGATTGTCCTCGGTCTCGCACCGGCGGGCGCGCAGACGGCCGGAGGCCCCGGCGGCCTCGACGAGCTCTTCGCGCGCCTGAAGGAGGCCGATGAGGCCGCGGCACAGCGAATCGAGCGGCAGATCTTCACCGAATGGTCGAAATCCGGCTCTCCCTCGGCCGATCTCCTGCTCGAGAGGGGGCGCAAGGCGCTGGCCGCGGGCGACAGCCGGACGGCTATCGACCATCTGACGGCGCTGATCGATCACGCGCCCGACTTCGCCGAGGGCTGGAACGCGCGGGCCACGGCCTATTTCCAGGCGGGCCTGTTCGGCCCCTCGATGGCCGACATCGCCCATGTGCTGACGCTCAACCCGCGCCATTTCGGCGCTCTCGCCGGCCTCGGCACCATGCTGGAGCAGATGGACCGGCCCAAGCCGGCGCTCGAGGCTTATCGGGCCGCGCTCGCTATACATCCGCACCTCGACGGGGTAGAGCAGGCGGTGGAACGGCTGGAAGCGAAGGCTGCCGGTCAGGAACTCTAAGGCAGGCCCATGCGCGCGACCGCGAGGGTGACGGCGGTTCTCGGGCCGACCAACACCGGCAAGACCCACTATGCCATCGAACGGATGCTGGGCCATCGGACGGGCGTGATCGGCCTGCCGCTGCGGCTTCTGGCGCGCGAGGGCTATGACCGGATCGTGGCGCAGCGCGGCCCCTCGGTCGTGGCGCTCGTGACGGGCGAGGAACGGATCGTTCCCGAGCGGACGCAATACTGGGTCTGCACCGTCGAGGCCATGCCGATGGAGATCGGCGCCGATTTCGTGGCGGTGGACGAGATCCAGCTCTGCGGCGACCCCGAGCGCGGCCATGTCTTCACCGACCGGCTCCTGCGGGCGCGGGGCCTCGTCGAGACCATGTTCCTCGGCTCGGACGTGATGCGGGGCGCGATTGCCGCGCTGGTGCCGCATGTGACCTTCCTGCGGCGCGAGCGCTTCTCGACCCTCTCCTATGCGGGATCGAAGAAGATCAGCCGGATGCCCCCGCGCAGCGCCATCGTGGGCTTCTCGGTCGATAATGTCTATGCCATAGCCGAGCTCATCCGCCGTCAGAAGGGGGGCTGCGCCGTGGTGATGGGCGCGCTCAGCCCCCGCACGCGGAACGCGCAGGTGGCCCTCTACCAGAACGGCGACGTGGATTATCTCGTCGCCACCGACGCGATCGGCATGGGGCTGAACCTCGACATCCGCCATGTGGCCTTTTCCTCGACCGTGAAGTTCGACGGCCGGCGGATGCGGCCGCTGTTCCCGCACGAGCTGGGCCAGATCGCGGGCCGCGCCGGGCGCCACACCGAGGCGGGCACCTTCGGCGTCACCGGCGAGGCGAGCCCGCTCGACGAAGGCGTGGTCGATGCGATCGAGAACCACCGCTTCGCCCCGATCCAGCGGCTGCACTGGCGCAACGACCGGCTGGAGTTCGGCACGGTCGAGCGGCTGATCGCCTCGCTCGAGGAGCCCACCTCGAACGAATGGCTGTCGCGGGCGCGGGAGTCGGACGATCTCCATGCGCTGAAGGCGCTGTCCGAGGAGCCCGAGGTGCGCGCGCGCCTGCGCTCGCCCCACGAGGTGCGGCTTCTCTGGGACGTCTGCCGGATTCCCGACTTCCGCAGCATCTCGACCACCGAACATGTGACTCTTCTTGCCCGGATTTTCGGCTTCCTGTGCGAAGGAAAGGTGCCGAACGACTGGCTTGCAGGCGCCATCGCCCGGATCGACCGCCCGTCGGGAGATATCGACACGCTTTCGAAGCGGCTGGCCTATATTCGGACCTGGACCTATGTGGCGCAGAGACGCGGCTGGGTGCAGGACGAAAGTCATTGGCGGGAGGAGACGCGCGCGGTAGAAGACCGCCTGTCGGATGCGCTCCACGGCGCCCTGACTCAGAGATTTGTCGATCGGCGCACCTCTGTGCTCATGCGCCGGTTGAAACAGAAGGAGAGCCTTGTGGCTGAGGTCAATGACAAGGGTGAAGTGACGGTGGAGGGCGAATTCGTCGGCCGTCTCGAAGGGTTCCGCTTCCGGCAGGATGCGTCGAACTCGCCCGACGAGGCACGCACCCTGCGGCAGGCCGCCGTTCAGGCGCTGCGGCCCGAGTTCCACCTCAGGGCGGACCGCTTCTACAATTCGCCCGACACCGAGATGGATTTCACCGAGCAGGGCGGCCTCATGTGGGGCGAGCAGGCGGTGGGCAAGCTGATCGCCGGCCCCGAGCCGATGCGTCCGCAGGTCGAGGCCTTCGTCGACGAGGATGCCGGCCCCGAGGTCGCCGAGAAGGTGCGCCGCAGGCTCCAGCATTTCATCGACCGCAAGGTGGCCGCCCAGTTCGAGCCGCTTCTGGCCATGAGCCGCGACGAGACGCTGACGGGCCTCGCCCGCGGCTTCGCCTTCCGGCTGGTGGAAAGTCTGGGCCTCATCCCGCGCGAGCAGGTGGCCGAAGAGGTCAAGTCGCTCGATCAGGAGGCGCGCTCGGCGCTGCGCAAGCATGGCGTGCGCTTCGGGCAGTTCACGATCTTCCTGCCGCTCCTGCTGAAACCCGCGCCCACCCGGCTGCGGCTCGTGCTCTGGTCGCTCGCCAACGGCCTGCAGGAGTTTCCCGAAAGCCCGCCTCCGGGCCTCGTCACGATCCCGCACATCGCCGAAGTGCCGAAGATGCACTATACGCTCGCGGGCTATCATCCGGCGGGCCAGCGCGCGATCCGCATCGACATGCTCGAGCGGCTGGCCGATCTCCTGCGCGCCAAGGACAGCCGCGCGGGCTTCGAGGCCACGCCCGACATGCTCTCGATCACCGGCATGACGCTCGAGCAGTTCGCGGGCCTCATGCAGGGCCTGGGCTACCGGGCCGAGCCCGGCGAGCGGCCGAAGGTGAAGGCCGCTCCGGCCGCCGCGGAACCCGCCCCCGCCGAGGG
>NZ_MABH01000150.1 GCF_001720585.1 Cereibacter johrii
CGGACCCCCGGCTTCCGGCGGCAGCGCCGCGCCCGGCACGCTGGCCGAAGCGAAGGCCGCGGCCGAGGGATGCCGGCGCTGCGGTCTCTGGGCCAATGCCACTCAGGTCGTGTTCGGGGAAGGACCGGCCACGGCGCGCATGATGATCGTGGGCGAGCAGCCGGGGGATCGGGAGGATCTGGCCGGCCGGCCCTTCGTGGGCCCCGCGGGACAGCTCTTCGACGAGGAGGCGGCAGCGGCCGGCCTCGACCGGCAGGCGGTCTACGTGACCAATGCGGTCAAGCACTTCAAGTTCGCCCCGCGCGGCAAGCGCCGGATCCACCAGAAGCCCGACGCGGGCGAGGTGACTGCCTGCCGCTGGTGGCTCGATCTCGAGCGGGATCTGGTGCGTCCCCGCCTGATCGTCGCAATGGGCGCAACGGCGCTCGCCTCGCTCACCGGCTCCGGGGCGGGGATCCTGAAGCGGCGCGGGTCGGTCGAGAGGCTCGACGACGGGACGCCCCTGTTCGTGACGGTCCATCCCTCCTACATCCTGCGCCTGCCCGACGAGGCCGCGCGCGCCGAGGAGCGCAGGCGGTTCCGGGACGATCTTCAGGCGGCACGCCAGCTGCTGGAGGGTCTGGAGTGACCGATCCCGCCTGACGGGCCTGCGCTGCGTGACCTTTGCCGAGCTCGCGGAGCGCATGGGTCCTGCCTGAAGATCCGCCCGACGAGAACCTCGCCGGCTCTGGCAAAGCGCCGAGGGGCGGCGGACCCCTGCCGGGCAGCCGCTTGCAAGACGGTGCTGCGTGGAAGGGCTTCGGGATCTGGCCGGCAGCCGGTGCCTGCGGGAAAAGGGATTGCGCAGCTCCGCCCGCGCCTCCGGTTCGGCATGGTGCGGGGAGGCGGTCGGCCCGCCTCGGACGTGCTCGATGCTCATGAGAAAGGGGCGCGACTGCGCCCCTTGCGGATCCGGCCGATGATGCCCGATTGCGGGTCCCGCACGGGAGGCGTCGGGAGACCCTTCTACACTTCCGGCGCGTCGGGCTTCGGGATCGTGGTGGGAACCCGCTCGACCCGCGTCTCGTCCCATTGCGGGTCGGTGCGCTTGATCCGGCGCGAGATGAGGTAGGCGGCCGGCCACGACAGGAGGATGCCCGCCCCTGCCCCGATGGCGATGGGGGTCCAACCATACCAGCCCATGCTGAAGAACAGGATCACGAGGCCGCCCGTGATGACCGCGCCGGTCATCAGGGTGAGGAGGATGCTCAGCCGGTCCATCAGCGCCCCCGCTGAGGCACCCGGGCCGGCACCGCGACAGGCACAAGCCGCTTCTCGCGGCGCGCCATGGCCAGCGCGGTCGCCACCAGCGTGACGGCGACGACGAGGGTCAGGCTCAGGGACAGGGTCTCGCTGGACATGGGCTTCATCCTCCGATGCGGCGGGGCCACCGCCTTTGAAGCTCAACGTCCCGCTGCCGCGCTTGTTCCCCGCAGCGCCTTCCGGCTCAGCCTTCCGACGCGCAGGCGGCGGCGTTCAGCGCACGTTCGAGCGCGACCGGCGTCACCGGCTTCTCGATGACCGTGGCCCGGGGATCGGCCGGCAGGCTGGAACTGGCATAGCCGGTGGCGAAGACGACCGGCACGCCCTCGCCCAGAAGGCGACTGCCGAGTTCGAACGAGGTCCGCCCGTGGCTCAGGTTCACGTCGAGGAGCGCAATGTCGGGCAGCGCCTCGGCCACGAATTTCTCGGCCGCCGGAAGGGAATAGGCCATGTCGATCTGCTCGAAACCCATGTCTCGCAGCGTCTCCACCGTCTCCATCGCAATGATGGCTTCATCTTCAAGGTAGAGGATCCGCATGGCGGAGGGGGTCCAGGTCACTGTCATAGTCCACTTCGGTTGCTGCATTCCATGGCAGGGCCACAACGAGGCGAAGTCCGGCCGGTTCCCAGTTGCTTTCGATGCTGCCGTAGAAGGAGCCCTCTACCATCGAACGCATCAGTTGCGTGCCGAAACCCTCGCGCGTGGGCGGATTTACTGCCGGCCCGCCGCTCTCCTGCCACACCAGACGGAATTCCTCGCCTTCTCCCTCGTCCACCCGCGACCAGCGCACCGACACGCGCCCCTCGGGCCGCGAGAAGGCCCCGTATTTCGACGCATTGGTGGCGAGTTCGTGGATCACCATTCCGAGACTGAGTGTGGCGCGGGCATTGAGCCGCATCTCGGGGCCGCGCAGCGTCACCCGCTCCTCGCCATAGACGTTCAGAAGCTCGAGCGCGAAGATGTCGTTGAGCGAGGTCGAGGCCCAGTTCTCCGAAGTGAGCAGGTTGTGGGTGTTGGCCAGCGCCCGGATCCGCTGCGCCAGCGTCTCGAGGATCTCCTGCGGATCGCCCTGCTCGCGCCGCGCGCGATTGACCAGCGCGATCACGTTCGAGAGCATGTTCTTCACCCGGTGCTGCAACTCGCGCATGATGCGGCGCAGATCGGCCTGAAGTTCCAGAAGCCGGGTGACGTCGGTGACGTTGAAGCCCACCGCCCTCACCCCGTCCGAGCGACGGACCGGATACCAGTCGATTTCCCAGACGCGCGGCACGTCGGGATCGGCGGGCGTCGTCCCGCGCACCCCCTGCCGCAGCACCGGCTCGCCGCTGTCGAACACCCGGCGGATCGAGGCCACCATGCGCCCCGCCACATCGGGATGAACCTCCGAGATCGAGCGGCCGATGAGGCTCTCGTTGGGCAGGCCGCTGAAATCGGCCATCTTGGGATTGGCGCGCAGATAGCGGAAGTCGCGGTCGACCAGACCCATCGCACCGGGGCTGCCGAGATAGAGCTCCTCGATCTCCTCGGCGCTGGCACGGGCGTCGGCCGAGGCCTCCTCGGCGGCGCGGGCATAGCGGGTGACGGCGGTCACGTCGAAGATCGAGAAGACCACCCCGCCCCGATCGCCCGAACCGCTGCGATAGGGCGCGAACCGCACGAGCACCTCGGACTCGCCATCGGTCGAGACCATCGCCACCTCTTCGGCCGGGCCCTCCGCCATCACCCGACGGCAGACGTCGGCAATGGTCCCGATATCGAGACGCGCGCGGATGTCGGTGATCTCGCGCCCGCGATCCTGCTCGACGAAGCGGAACCAGGCGGCGGCCTCCGGGGTGAAGGAGCGCAACCGCAGCTCGCGGTCGAGGAAGACGGTCGCGATCTGGGTGGAGGACATGAAGTTCGCGAGGTCCGCATTGGCCTCGGCAAGTTCGGCGAGCTTGGTCTGCAGTTCCTCGTTGGTGGTCGAGAGCTCCTCGTTCGCCGACTGGAGCTCCTCGTTCATCGACATCATTTCTTCGTTCGAGCTCTTCAGCTCCTCGTTCGAGGTCTCGAGTTCCTCGACCGTGGTGCGCACCATCAGGCGCGCCTCCTCGAGCTCGTCCTCGATCTGGCTCACATAGGCCTCGTCGAGCACGATCTGGGTATCGGGGTCCGCGGCGGAGCCGGAGGAGCTGCCGGCGATGGTGCCGAAGGTCACGAGACGCAAGCCGTTCGACAGGGTCTCGCAGCCGATCATCAGCTCCTGCGCCTCTCCGTCCCGGGAGAGCCCGACCCGGGTCTGGCGGAAGCTGCCGCCGGCAAGCCCGCTTCCGGTCAGAAGCCGCTTCAGCGGCTGCTCGAGCTCGGGAAGGATCAGCGTGCGGATGCCGAGCGACGTCGTGCCGGGGTTGAGACGCACGAACTTCTCGGCCCCCGCCCCCACGCGCGTCACCTCGTCCTGCGGACCGATGAGGAGGAACGGCGGGACATGGCGCACGAGCAGCGCCTCGGCCGCGGCATAGGGCAGCCCGAAGATCTGCTCGGGCAGCGCCTCCTGCGACGGCTCGGCGGCCAGCGAGATGCCGCGGAAGCCGCGCGGCAGGTCGAGCGAGCGGGCAAGCGCATCGTTGCGCCGGTAGATCCGGTGCTCGGGCACCACATTCACGAAAGGGTCGCCCTCGGCCTTGGCCGTCTCGGAGGGGCCGAGCATCAGGATGCCGCCCGGCCGCAGCGCGTAGTGGAACACGCGCTGCGCCAGTTCCTGCAGCTCGTGATTGAAGTAGATCAGCAGGTTGCGGCAGGTGAGGAGGTCGAGGCGCGAGAAGGGCGGATCCTTCACGAGGCTCTGGGACGAAAAGCGCACCAGGTCGCGCAGCTCGCCCCGCACTTCGAAACCGTTCCGGGTCGGGGTGAAGTAGCGCTCGAGGAACTGCGGCGGCACCTCGGAGGCGATGGAGTTGGGATAGTGCGCGCGCCGGGCTATGGCGAGCGCCTCCTCGTCAATGTCGGTCCCGAAGACGCTGAGGCGCGCGCGCACATCGAGCCGCGTCATGGCGTCGGCCAGGATCATCGCGACCGTATAGGCCTCCTGCCCCGTCGAACAGCCCGGCACCCAGACCCGCAATTCGTCGCCGTGGCCCTTCTGCTCGAGGATCTTGGGGATCGCCACCCGCGCCAGCGCGTCGAAGGCCGCAGGGTCGCGGAAGAAGCTGGTGACATTGATGAGGAGGTCGCGGAACAGCCGGTCGGCCTCGCCTCGGTTCTGCACCAGTTCGCGCAGATAGTCGCCGGGTTCGGTGAGCCCCAGCACCGACATGCGCAGCGTGATGCGCCGCAGGAGCGTGCCGCTCTTGTAGCCGGAGAAGTCGTGGCCCGTGCGGTAGCGCACGTTGCGCACCACCTTCTCGATGAACTCCGCGTCGCTCTCGATGGTGGGCGCGATCCCCGAGGCGCGGTCGTGGAAGTCGCGCAGCACGCCGATCATCTCGGCCGCAGGCAGGACGAGATCGACCGCCCCCGTCCCGATGGCCGAGCGGGGCATCCCGTCGTAGCGGGCGTCCTTGGGATCCTGCGCGAAGACGAGGCCGCCCGCCTCCTTGATCGCCCGGACGCCGTTCGATCCATCCGATCCGGTGCCCGACAGGATCACGCCCGCGGCGTTGCTGCCGTGCTCGCGCGCGAGCGCCTGGAAGAAGCTGTCGATGGGGCGGCGCAGTCCCCGCGGGGCCTCGAACGGCACGAGCTTCAGCACCCGGCCGCGGATGTCGAGGCCGAAGGCCGGCGGGATGAGATAGACGTTGCCGCCCTCGATCTCCATCCCGTCCTCGATGGACCGCACCGGCAGCCGCGTGCGCTTGGACAGGAGCTCGGGCAGCAGGCTCTCATGTTCCGGGTCGAGGTGCTGCACGAGGATCAGGGCGAACCGGTCGTTCGGCCTCAGCGCGCCGAGCAGGCTCTGGAAGGCCTCCAGCCCACCGGCCGAGGCGCCGATCCCGAGAAGGACCAGATCGCGATCGGCCGCGGATTCGGCGGCGGAAAGCTTTTCCGTCATGTCGTCAACTTTCGGTCTGGAACTGCGACAACCTGACGCATACGCTCCGGCAGCACAGGAGGCGAGGGGGAATGGACCAAAAACAGTTCGAGAAGATCCGCGGGATCTTCGATCGCTCGGGTGTGGCCCTGACGCTGGTGGACATGTCCCTGTCCGAACAGCCGCTGGTGCTGGCCAATCCTCCGTTCCTGCGGATGACCGGCTATACCGAAGGGCGCATCCTCGGGTTCAACTGCCGGTTCCTCCAGCGCGAGGGCGAGAACGAGCAGGCGCGGGCCGACATCCGCGAGGCGCTGTCCAGCGGGCGCGAGACGCAGGTCGTGCTGCGCAACTACCGATTTTCGGGCGAGCGGTTCGACAATCTCCTGTTCCTGCATCCCGTGGGCGGCAGCTTCGGGCATCCCGACTATTTCCTCGGCTCGCAGTTCGAACTCGGGCGGTCGGGAAGTTCCGAACAGGAGGCTGCGGCCGGTCATGCGGGCGCTTTGACACGCGAGCTGGCGCGAATAGGCGCGGTGGCCGCGCGGCTCGAGATGGACAGCCGCCGGCAGCTCGCGGATGCGGCCGCGGCCCTCGTGCGGGCGTGGGAGCGCCGGATCTGAGGGGCGCCGCGGACGGCCGCATCCCTCTCCGGTCCGCGCGCCGTCGCGGCAGATCCCCGGTGGGGCGTGGTGCGGAAGCTGCTGTCGGCCATGCGCGGTGGGTTCCTCGGATCGGGGCAGAGGAACGTCCCATGAAGGGGCCGGTTCCGCCCGCACCGGCTGCCCAAAGGGCCGCTCCGCCCGCCTTGAACGGATCGGTGGCTCGGGCGGCCGCCGATTTTGCATCCTGTCGCAACAGGCGCCCGACCGCGAGAGCGGACGTGCCGCCGGGCGCCGGACTGCATCCCCGACCCTGAAAGAGGCGGCCCGACCGAGAGCCGCAGCCGCCTGCGCACCGAATAGGCATCCGGTGGCACAGGCTCCCGGATCGCAAGCCTTTTTTCGCGCATCCGCGGAACCGCGGCACAACCGGGCGGTTGAGGCGCGCAACTTCACGACAACTGGATGCGAACCCCATGCGCGACGCCCAACGGCCGGACCTGTCCGCCACCTTCACGGTCCTTCTCGCGGGAGGTCGCGGCTCCCGTCTGCATGAGTTGACGTCCCGCGAATGCAAGCCCGCCCTGCCCTTCGCCGGGCCGCGGCGCATCGTGGACTTCACCCTCGCCAATGCGGCGCGCTCGGGCCTCACCCGGATGATCGTGGCCACGCAATACCGCCCCGAGACGCTCGCCCACCATCTCGAGAGCCGCTGGGCCAGCCGCTTCGCCGAGGGCAGCCTCCGTCTGCGCGAGGGCACCGCGGTGACGGGCACCCCGCAGGGCTATGGCGGAACCGCCGCGGCGGTGGCCGCGAACCTCGCCGAGCTTCAGTCCGAGGGCGTGCGCGAGCTCGTGGTGCTCGCGGCCGACCATATCTACGAGATGGATTACGCGGACATGGTGGCGGCCCACCGCGCGTCCGGCGCCTCCGCCACGGTGGCCGTGGATACGGTGCCCTGCGACCGCGCCTCGGAATTCGGCGTGGTGCGCACGACCGAGGCCGGCCGCATCGAGAGCTTCCTCGAGAAGCCCGCGGTGGTGCCCGCCGATCCGGCCGTTCCCGGACGGGCGCAGGTCAGCATGGGGATCTATGTCTTCGATCTCGACTGGCTCGCCTCGGTTCTGCGGATCATCCCCGGCAACACCCAGGACTTCGGCCATGACATCCTGCCGCTCGCGGTGGCCCTGGGCGAGGCCCATGCCTACCGTGTGCCGGGCGACAATTTCTACTGGCGCGACGTGGGCACCCTCGATGCCTACCGCCGTGCGCAGCTCGAATTCCAGACCGGCGACGCGCCGTGCGCGCTGCCGCCCCGCATCGCCGCGAGCGAGCACGAGATGAAGGCCGCGACGGGCGAGCTGATCCAGTTCGCCTTCCGCATGCAGACGGGCGGCATCGCGCTTCAGGCGCCGCGGCTCGGCGGCGACAGGCCCGGCCGCTGGACCATGCTCGACGAGAGCGTGCTGCTGCCCGGCGCGCGCGTGGCGCCCGGCGTGCGCCTCACCCGCACCATCGTGGCCCCCGGCACCTCGGTGCCCGCAGGTCTCGTCATCGGCGAGGACCCAGACGAGGACGCCCGCTGGTTCCGCCGCACCGAGGAGGGCACGGTTCTCGTGACGACCCCCATGCTCGCCCGCCGCGCCGCCGACCGCGGCCGGCTGGTCGCGCCCTTCGCCGACTCGCGCATGGGTCGTTCGGCATGAAGCGCCCGACCCGCCCCGCCCCGCCGCTCAAGTTCGACATGTCCTCGGCCCACCCCAACCGGCTCGGGGCGGATTTCGATGGCGAAGGCACCAACTTCGCCCTCTTCTCCGAGAATGCCACACGGGTCGAGCTCTGCCTCTTCGCCGAGGACGGGCAGACCCAGACCCACAGCCTCGATCTGCCCTCCTACGAGGGCGGGATCTGGTATGGCTACCTGCCCGGCATCCGCGAGGGACAGGCCTATGGCTACCGCGTCCACGGGCCCCATGCCCCCGAAGAGGGACATCGCTTCAACCCGAACAAGCTGCTGATCGACCCCTATGCTCGAGAACTGCGCGGCGACCTGATCTGGGACGATGCGCTCTTCGGCTATCCGGTCGGCGGCGACGATCTCGAGCTCGATCCGCGCGACAGTGCGCCCTTCATGCCGAAGGCGGTGGTGGTCGACCCGGCCTTCGACTGGGAGGCGGACAAGGCGCTGCGGCACCGCTGGCAGGATACGGTGATCTACGAGGCCCATGTGAAGGGCCTGACCATGCGCCATCCGGGCGTGCCGGAAGAGGATCGCGGCACCTTCAAGGGTCTCGCCTCGCCGGCGGTGATCGACCATCTGAAGGCCATCGGGGTCACGGCGATCGAGCTTCTGCCCGTCCACGGCTTCCTCAACGACCGCCACCTGATCGAGAAGGGCCTGTCGAACTACTGGGGCTACAACACGCTCTCCTTCTTCGCGCCCTACCGGCCCTATACGAAGTCGGGCTCAATGCGCGAGGTGAAGCAGGCGATCAAGCGGTTCCACGATGCCGGCATCGAGGTGATCCTCGACGTGGTCTACAACCACACCTGCGAGGGCAACGAGAAGGGCCCGACGCTTTCGTTCCGCGGCATCGACAACGCGTCCTACTACCTGCTCTCGCCCGAGGCGAAGCGGCACTCCTTCGACACGACCGGCACCGGCAACACGCTCAACGTGGCGCATCCGATGGTGCTGCGCATGGTGATGGACTCCTTGCGCTACTGGGTCGAGGTCATGCATGTCGACGGCTTCCGCTTCGACCTCGCCTCGACGCTCGGGCGCGAGCCCGAAGGGTTCGAGCGCGGCGGCACGTTCTTCGCGGCGATCCGGCAGGATCCGGTGCTCTCGATGGTCAAGCTCATCGCCGAACCCTGGGACATCGGCGAGGGCGGCTATCAGGTGGGCGGCTTCCCCTGGCCGTTCCGCGAATGGAACGACAAGGCACGCGACGATCTCCGCGCCTTCTGGCGGCGCGATCCCGGGCTGACCGGCGACGTGTCGCAGCGGCTTCTGGGCTCGCCCGTGCAGTTCTCGCATTCGCACAGGCCTGCGACCTCGTCGGTCAATTTCATCGCGGCGCACGACGGCTTCACCGCCTGGGATCTCGTGTCCTACGACGAGAAGCACAATGAGGCGAACGGCGAGGACAATCGCGACGGCCATTCGCACAACCTGTCGCACAATCTGGGCGCCGAGGGGCCGAGCGACGATCCGGGCATCCTCGAGGCGCGGCTGCGGCGGGTGAAGGCCATGCTCGCCACTTTGTTCCTGTCGCAGGGCGTGCCGATGATCCTCGCCGGCGACGAGTTCGGCCAGAGCCAGCAGGGCAACAACAACGCCTACTGCCAGGACAACGAGATCGCCTGGCTCGACTGGGAGCAGGCGCGCGACGAGCTGATCCGCGCCGTGTCGGACCTCGCCGAGTTCCGCAAGGCCGACGGCGGCATCGCCCGTGCCCGCTTCGCCGTGGGGCCGGACGCGGTGCAGCATGACACGCCGGTGGCCGCATGGCTCCATCCCGCCGGGCGCGAGATGGAGGAGGGCGACTGGAACGAGGGCGAGCTCAGGCTCTTCGCGCTTCGGCTCGACCTGCCGCGCGGCCGCGATCTCCTCGTGGTGCTGAACGCGGGCGACGACGGCGACTTCGCGCTGCCCGAGGGCGAGTGGCGGCTGAAGATCGACACGTCGCGCGAGCGCATCGCCTGCGACGAGCCGGCCGAGGGCACCGTTCCCGTGGGCTGGCAGAGCGTGATGGTGCTGGTGGCCGCCGAAGAGGCCGACTGAGACCGGCTGCCCCCGCGCCCATCTCCCGGCGGCGGCTCCCCGGGGTCGCCGCCCCCCATCAGCAGCACCGCGCGCGCCCACCGCGTCGCTCCGCCACCCGCCTCCTCCGGGCGGCCCCGGCGCCCATGCGTGCAGACGGCGCTCCCCCCTCCCGCCTTTCACTCTGCCCAAATATCCCGGGGGTCCGGGGGCAGCGCCCCCGGCCTTTGCCTCAGCCCTACAGCGCCCCCGGCCTTCGCCTCAGCCCGACAGCGCCGCCAGCCGGGCGTGGGCCGAGACGCCCCGCATGTCGAGCGTCACGTCGCGCAGGAACACATTCTCGAGCAGGTTGATCCGCAGCAGCCTGCGCTCGGTGAGCGGCGCGCCGAACAGGTCGCGGCGGATCATGGCCTCTTCCTCGCGGCTCAGGCGGACCACCTCCGGCCCCGCTTCCGACTGGACCGAGACGAAGGTCAGCGGCGTGATATAGGCCATGTCCGACTGTTCGACGACCAGATGCAGGACGCCGGAGGCGAGTTGCCGCCGTGCCGCGATCCGCGTCAGGATCGCCCGGCCCCGCACCTGCAGCAGGTCGAGCCCCCGGTCGGCCTCGGCGCGGTCGATCATCTTCGCCCGCCGCTCCCTGGGGATGCGCAGCACGTTCGTCTCGACATAGAGGATGGCCACGATCATCAGGAGCGGCGCCTGCGCGATGGCAAGCGCGCTCTGCGGCCAGAGGAACATGGCCGCCACGAAGGGCGCGAGCACCCCCAGAAAGCGCAGCATCTGCGTCTCGAACACCATCCGCCAGACGAGGCGCAGCGGGAAGCCGCGGCGCGGCAGCAGCATCACCCGCCCGAAGATCCGCCGCGGCACCTGCCGCGTCTCGAGCGCGTTCCGGTTCCACACGGTGGCGGGACTGACGATGAACATGGATGACCTCGGCAAGCACAGACCAGAATGGTAGGAGTGCGCGCCGCGTTTCAAGTTCCCGCGCCGGAGCGCACGTCCGCGTGAACCCGGGCTGCCGCTCCAGGCAGATCACGCATTTGTGCCATGATGTGCAGGCCTCGGCCGGGATGGGGGTGAGATCTTTGCAGCCTTCGCGCTAGAAGGAACGACGGAACGAGGCAGGCGCGGCGTATCAGGGGCCGCGACAACCGAGGAGGGACGATGTCACTGGTGAAGCAGGGCCTGCTCGTGCTGGCCGTCGCCGCGGCGGTTCTGGTCATCTGGGTGCTCTATGTGCCCGCCGCCCGACCCATGCTGGCGCGGGTGGGGCTGCTCGACCCGATGGAGCGCATGGGTCTCGTGGCGCAGGACAGCGAGGCGCAGGCGGCTCCCGGCCCGCGGAGCGGCGCGGGCGGCCCGCCCGCCACCCGGGTCATCGCCGAGCCGCCCGAGGAGCGCCCGCTCAATGCCATCGTGACCGCGGTGGGCAGCGCCCGCGCCGCCCGCGCCGTCACCCTCGCCCCCGAGGTCGAAGGCCGGATCGACGCCATCCCCATCGAGCCCGGCAGCCGCGTGGCCGCGGGCGACCTCATCGCCTCGCTCGACAGAGAGGCCGCGCGCATCGCCGTCAACCGCGCCGAGCTGATCCTTGCCGACGCGCGCGAGGATCTGGCCCGCGCCGAGCGGCTCGCAGGCTCGGGCGTCACCAGCGACCTCGCGCGGCAGGAGGCGCTTCTGGCCGTCCGCACCGCCGAGCTCGAGCTGCAGCAGGCGCGCTTCGAGCTCTCGCAGCACCGGATCGTCGCGCCCTTCGACGGCTGGGTCGGCATCATCGAGGTCGAGGTGGGCGACCAGATCAGCCGCGGCGACCTGCTGACCCAGCTCGACGACCGCACGAGCCTCCTTGTGGATTTCCGCGTCCCCGAGCGCGTGGTGGGCAAGGTGGGCATCGGCGACCGGGTGACGGCCACGCCGCTCTCGGGCCCGCAGGAGCCGCTCGAAGGCCGGATCAGCGCGCTCGACAACCGCGTGGACGAGGCGAGCCGCACCCTGCGCATCCGCGCCACCATCCCCAATGCGGACGACCGGCTGCGGGCGGGCATGTCCTTCTCGATCCGGCTCGAGCTTCCGGGCGAGCCGCGCCCCGCCGTCGATCCGCTGGCGATCCAGTGGGGCGCCGACGGCTCCTATGTCTGGGTGGTGCGCGAGGGCCGCTCCGAGCGGATGCCCGCGCGGATCCTGCAGCGCGACGCGGATGCGGTGCTGGTGCAGGCCACCTTCCGCCCCGACGATCTGGTGGTGATCGAGGGGGTGCAGACGCTGCGCCCCGGCGGCCCGGTGGCGCTGGCGGATCCCGGCGCCGCCGCCCCCTCCGGATCGAAGAGCTGACCCATGTCCACGCTTCCCGAACCCGACGAGCGCGACCTCGCCCATTCGAACACGGCGCTCTTCATCCGCCGTCCGATTCTCGCCTTCGTGCTGAATGCGCTGATCCTGATCGCGGGGCTGGCCGCGCTCTATGGCGCCGACGTGCGCGAGCTGCCCGACGTGGACAGCCCCGTCATCACCGTCACCACGACCTTCGACGGCGCCTCCTCCGAGACGATCGATCAGGAGGTGACGGACGAGATCGAGGGCGCGGCCTCGCGCGTGGCGGGGGTGAAGTCCATCTCCTCGAACTCGCGCTTCGGGCGCAGTCAGGTGACGGTCGAGTTCAACGACGACACCGACCTCGACGTGGCCGCCAGCGACATGCGCGATTCGATCTCGCGCATCCGCAACAACCTGCCCGACGATGCCGAGGAACCGCGCATCGTGAAGGCCGACGCCAATTCCGAGGCGGTGATGCGGGTGGCCGTGCCCTCGGCCCGCCGCTCGGCGCAGGAGCTGACCCAGATCGTCGAGGACCAGATCGAGAGCCGGCTTCTCGCCGCTCCGGGCGTGGCGGACCTCCAGATCTACGGCGACCGCACGCCCATCTTCCGCATCGATGTGGATCAGATGCTTCTGGCCTCGCGGGGGCTGACGTTGGCCGATCTGCGCACGGCGCTCGGCAATGTGGCCTACGATGCGCCGGCGGGCTCGCTCACCTCGGACCGCCAGAGCCTCGTGGTCCGCACGACCGCAACCGTCACCACCCCCGCAGCCTTCGAGGCGCTCGAGATCGCGCCCGACGTGCGGCTGGGCGACGTGGCCACGGTCGAACTCGGCCCCGAACCCGGCGCCTCCTATCTGCGGGCGAACGGCGAGAACGGGGTGGGCCTCGGCATCATCCGGCAGGCCCAGAGCAACACGCTCGAGATCTCGCAGGCCGTGCGCGAGATCGTGGCGGGGCTGCAGGCCGCCCTGCCGCAGGATGTACGCATCTTCGTGACCTCGGACGACGCGACCTTCATCAACGGCGCGATCCACGAGGTCGAGATCGCGCTCGGCCTCTCGGTCCTGATCGTGGTGGCGATCATCTACCTCTTCCTGCGCGACATGCGCGCCACCCTGATCCCCACATTGGCCATTCCGGTGGCCCTGGTGGGCACGCTCGCCGCCATCTGGATCGCGGGCTTCTCGATCAACATCCTCACGCTTCTGGCCCTGGTGCTGGCCACCGGCATGGTGGTGGACGATGCCATCGTCGTGCTGGAAAACATCGTGCGCTGGCGGGCGCAGGGGATCGGCGCGCGCGCGGCAGCGGTGCTCGGGACACAGCAGGTCTTCTTCGCCGTCATCGCCACGACGACGACGCTCGCCGCCGTCTTCATCCCGCTCTCCTTCCTGCCCGGCCAGACCGGCGGCCTCTTCCGCGAATTCGGCTTCACGCTGGCCATCTCGGTCCTGCTGTCCTCGGTGACGGCCCTGAGCCTCTGCCCCGTCCTCGCCAGCCGCTTCCTGCGCGCAGGCGACGAGGGCCAGGCGCGCGGCCCGGTGGTCTGGCTCGGCCAGAGGCTCGCGGCCTTCTACCGCCGGACGCTGCACTGGGCGCTCGATGCGCCGGCCGTCACGCTTGCCATCGCCACGGGCTTCGCGCTGACGGCGGTCTTCCTCTTCGGCACGCTGAAGCAGGAGCTGACCCCTTCGGAGGACCGGTCGGTGATCCTGATGTCGGTGCAGGCGCCGCAGGGCGTGGCGCTGGAATATACCGATCGCAAGATGCGCGAGATCGAGGATCTGATCGCGCCCCTGCGCGAGAAGGGCGAGGTCTTCAGCGTCTTCGCCATCGCGGGCTCGGGCAGCCGCGACAACCGCGGCTTCATGGTGATCTCGCTCGCCCCGTGGGAGGAGCGCGACCGCAGCCAGCAGGAGATCGCGGCCGAGTTGAACGAGGGGCTGAGCCGCATCGTGGGCATCCGCGCCTTCGCCATCCAGCCGAACTCGCTCGGCGTGCGCGGCGCGGGCCAGGGGCTGAGCTTCGCGGTGGTGGGCGACAGCTACGCCCGGCTTGCCGAGGGGGCACAGGAGCTCGTCGACCGGATGGAGGAGAACCCCGCCTTCGGGCAGGTGCGGCTCGGCTACGAGACGACGCAGCCGCAACTCTTCATCGAGGTCGACCGCACCCGCGCCTCCGACCTCGGGATCGAGATCACCGGGCTCGGCGAGGCGCTGCAGGCGGTGCTCGATGGCCGCACGGTGGGCACGGTCTTCCTCGACGATGCGAGCTACGACATCCAGATGCTCTCCACCACCGACCCGGTGGACGATCCCGGCGATCTCGAGCGGATCTTCGTGCAGTCGGGCGACGGGCAGATGGTGCCGATCTCGAGCTTCGTGACCCTGACGGAACGGGCCGTGGCGCCCGAGCTTTCGCGCGAGGGGCAGCTGCGGGCGGTGCCGATCTCGGCCAGCCTGACGGCCGAGATGGCCCTGGGCGAGGCTCTGGACGAGGTGGAGCGGCTGGCGGCCGACATCCTGCCCGGCGACAGCCGGATCGAGCCCCTGGCCGAGGCCGCGACATTGGGCGAGACCTCCTCGGGACTGACGCTCACCTTCGGCTTCGCCATCGTGATCGTGCTGCTGGTGCTGGCCGCGCAGTTCGAGAGCTTCGTCTCGGCCTTCATCGTGATGGCGACCGTGCCTCTCGGGCTCGCCTGCGCCATCTTCGCGCTGGTGGCCACGGGCGGCAGCCTGAATGTCTACAGCCAGATCGGGCTTGTCCTGCTGGTGGGGATCATGGCCAAGAACGGCATCCTGATCGTCGAATTCGCGAACCAGCTGCGCGACGAGGGCCTGCCCGTGCGGCGGGCCATCGAGGATGCCTGCGCCATCCGCCTGCGCCCGGTGATGATGACCATGATCGCCACCGTGCTGGGGGGGCTGCCGCTCGTCTTCGCGGCCGGCGCCGGGGCCGAGGCGCGCGAGGTGCTGGGCTGGATCATCGTGGGCGGCCTCGGTCTCGCCACCGTGGCCACGCTCTACCTCACGCCGGTCGCCTATCTCCTGCTTGCGGGCCTCTCGCGGCCCAAGGCCGAGGAACAGAGCCGCCTCCTGCGCGAGCTGCACGACGCCACGCGGATGCCGCCCCCGGTCGAGGGCCGGCCGGCCGAATGAGCCGCCGGCCCGCGAAACCGTCCACGGGTTTTCGCCGCCCCCTCCCCGCATCCGGGCACAGCCCCTTGCGGCGGGCGGGCCGCGCTGTGAAGATCGAACACGACTCCGCCCGCTCTCCCTGCCCCGCTCTGGCCCAAGGCTTCCCCATGTTCCTCTCCCGCGTGCCGCTTCTCCTTTTCCTCGCCCTGCCTGCCTGCGGCGGTTCCGATCCCGCGCCGGTGGCCGCGCCCGGCGACCTCCACCGATCGGGCATGGCCAATCCGGCCTCGGTCTATTGCGGCCAGCGCGGCGGCCGGCTCGAGATCCGCAGCGAGGGGGCGGGCCAGACCGGCTACTGCCACCTGCCGGACGGCCGCACCCTCGAGGAATGGGAGCTCTACCGCGACGCCGAGCCGCTCTGAGCAGGCATGGGGCGCCGCCCCGCCTGCCCCTGCGGCAGCCGAAGGGCCCGCAAGCCTTGCCAGCACCGGCAACGGGCGCTAGGCCCCCCCGCCGGTAGAAGGAGAGGCCCCGATGATCCCGCGCTATTCCCGCCCCGACATGGTGGCCATCTGGTCGCCCGAGACGAAGTTCCGCATCTGGTTCGAGATCGAGGCCCATGCCTGCGACGCGCAGGCGGCCCTCGGCGTGATCCCGAAGGCGAATGCCGAAGCGGTCTGGAAAGCCGCCGAAGCGACCTTCGACGTGGCCCGCATCGACGAGATCGAGGCGGTGACGAAACATGACGTGATCGCCTTCCTCACCCATCTGGCCGAGATCGTGGGCGCCGACGAGGCGCGCTTCGTCCATCAGGGCATGACCTCCTCGGACGTGCTCGACACCACGCTGAACATCCAGCTCGTGCGCGCCTCGGACCTGCTGCTCGCAGGGCTCGACCGGGTGCTGGCCGCGCTGAAGGCCCGCGCGCTCGAGCACAAGGACACCGTCCGCATCGGCCGCAGCCACGGCATCCATGCCGAGCCCACCACCATGGGCCTGACCTTCGCCCGCTTCTACGCCGAGATGGCGCGCAACCGCACGCGCCTCGTCAATGCGCGCGCCGAGATCGCCACCGGCGCCATCTCCGGCGCGGTCGGCACCTTCGCCAACATCGACCCGGCGGTGGAAGAGCATGTCTGCGCACAGCTCGGACTCGTGCCCGAGACGGTCTCGACGCAGGTGATCCCGCGCGACCGGCATGCGATGTTCTTCGCGACGCTCGGCGTCATCGCCTCCTCGATCGAGAATATCGCCATCGAGATCCGCCACATGCAGCGCACCGAGGTGCTCGAGGCCGAAGAGTTCTTCTCGCCCGGCCAGAAGGGCTCGTCGGCCATGCCGCACAAGCGCAACCCGGTGCTGACCGAGAACCTGACGGGCCTCGCCCGGCTGGTGCGCATGGCGGTGATCCCGGCGATGGAGAATGTGGCGCTCTGGCACGAGCGCGACATCTCGCATTCCTCGGTCGAACGCGCGATCGGCCCCGATGCCACCATCACGCTCGATTTCGCGCTGCACCGCCTTGCGGGCGTGATCGAAAAGCTCGTGGTCTATCCCGAGAACATGCTGAAGAACATGAACAAGTTCCGCGGCCTCGTCATGAGCCAGCGCGTGCTGCTCGCCCTGACGCAGGCGGGCGTCAGCCGCGAGGATGCCTACCGGCTCCCGCAGCGCCACGCGATGAAGGTCTGGGAACAGGGCCGCGACTTCAAGGAGGAGCTTCTGGCCGATCGCGAGGTGACGGCCGCGCTGAGCCCGGCCGAGATCGAGGAGAAGTTCGATCTGGGCTATCACCTCAAGCATGTGGACACGATCTTCGCCCGCGTCTTCGGCGCCTGAGCGGGAAAGCTCGTCCTTCACGCGTGCGTGACGCCCCGCGGTCTCCGGCCGCGGGGCGAATCATGTTAGCCTCCTGTCGTGCGATTGACGCCGGCCTTTGCCATCCCACCCCTGACAGGAGGAAAGAATGACGAAGCTGACCCTCGCGACCCTCGCCCTGATCGCCGCTCCCGCGCTGGCCATGGCGGACTGCCCGATGAAGCACCAGACCACCGCCTCGGCCTGCGGCGACGGGCAGGTCTACGATACCGCCACCAAGGCCTGCACGACCGTCACCGGCTAAGGCGGCCTTAACCGCCGGACCGCCAAGCTGACCCCCGAGGATCAGCGATTCGGGACAGCATGACACAGGCTCTGGCACGGTTCCGCCCCGCTCGCGGGGCGGTGTCCATCGACGGAGAGGAGGACGGCCCCCGTCCCCTCTCGCGCCGCGAGAAGGCGGCGATCATCGTGCGGCTTCTTCTGGCCGAAGGGGCGCCCCTGCCCCTCACCTCCCTGCCCGAAGACATGCAGGAAGGCCTGGCCGAACAGATGGCCCGGATGCGGACGGTCGACCGCTCCACCATGACCGCGGTGATCGAGGAATTCGTCGAGGAGCTCGAGTCCGTGGGCCTCTCCTTCCCCGGCGGGCTCGACGGCGCGCTGGCCGTCATGGACGGCCACATCAGCCCCTCGGCAGCCACCCGTCTGCGCCGGCAGGCGGGGGTGAAGGGCGATCCCTGGGACCGGATCGTGACCCTGCCGGCCGAGAAACTCCTCACGGTGGTGGAAGAGGAGAGCGTCGAGGTGGCGGCGGTCATGCTCTCGAAGCTGCCGGTGCCGAAGGCGGCCGAGGTTCTGGGCAAGCTGCCGGGCGAGAAGGCGCGGCGCGTGGCCTATGCCGTGTCGATGACCGGCTCGGTCGAACCCGAGACGGTGCGCCGGATCGGCCTCTCGCTTCTGGGCCAGCTCGAGGCCGAGCCGCCGCGCGCCTTCACGGCGACCCCGGTCGAGCGGGTGGGGGCGATCCTCAATGTCTCGGCCGCCGTCACCCGCGACGAGGTGCTCAAGGGGCTCGACGAGGCCGATGCGGCCTTTGCCGAACAGGTGCGCAAGGCCATCTTCACCTTCGAACATGTCCCGCGCCGGGTGCCGGGGCGCGATGTGCCGAAGGTCACCCGGGTGGTGGAACAGGCGCGGCTGGTGGCGCTGATCGCCGCGGCCTCCAGCCGCCCGGAACTGACGGTGGGGGTGGAGTTCCTCCTCTCCAACATGTCCCAGCGCCTCGCCCAGTCGCTGCGCGAGGATGCCGCCGCGCGCGGACGGGTGAAGGACAAGGAGGCTGAGGATGCAATGAACGCGGTGGTGGCCGGGATCCGCCAGCTCGAGGCGGCGGGTGAGCTCGTTCTGGTGGTGGAGGAGGAAGAGGGCGGATGACCTCCGGTCCCGACGCATGGCCCGACAGGCGGTGAAAGGATCCCGACCAGATGCGGCCGAGCGCCGGCGCCCGAGGAGGCCGCGGGCACGGTTCCCTCGCCCCTCCGCTTGAGCTTCGCAGGACGGGTCTCTATGTCTGGATCACCCAACCAAGGCGGCGCTGACCGCGGAGACCATGGCTTCCAGACGAACCGGACCTGCCGCTTGGGCGCAAGATCGCCTTCTGCGCACCCTGATCGGGGCGCTTCTTCTTCTGCCCTATGCGTGGCGGGTGCCGCTCTGCGGCTGGGTCATGTCGCGCCTCATCGCCCCCATCGCGGGCTGGGATCGGCGGGTGCGTGCCAACCTCGCGCGGGTGCTGCCCGACCTGCCGGAGGCGGAGGTGCGGCGCCTCGTGCGCAGGGTGCCGGACAATGTGGGCCGGGCGGTGATCGAATCCTATTCGGGGCAGGCCTTCGTCGAGCGGGCCGCACGCGCGCCCGTCACCGGGCCGGGGCTGGCCGCGCTCGAGGCGGCCCACGCTGCCGGGCGGCCGGTCGTGATCGTGACCGGCCATTTCGGCAATTACGATGCGAGCCGTGCCGCTCTGCGCGCCCGCGGCTTCCAGATCGGCGGCCTCTACCGGCCGATGAACAACCGCTATTTCAACGAGCACTACGTCCGCGCCATGGCGGCGATCGGCGGCCCGGTCTTCGCCCGCGGCAAGGCGGGGCTCGCGGGGATGCTGCGCCACCTCAAGGGCGGCGGGATGCTGGGCCTGCTGATCGACGTGCATATGCGCGACGGGGCGGTGCTGCGCTTCTTCGGCCATCCGGCCAAGACCGCGCTCTCGGCCGCCGATCTCGCCCTGAAATACGACGCGCCGCTGGTGCCGGTCTATGCGATCCGCGCAGAGAACGGGCTCGACTTCGACATCCGCGTGGATGCGCCGATCCCGCGCGGCACGCCGGCCGAGATGACACAGGCGCTGAACGACTCGCTCGAGGCCGTGGTGCGAGAGCATCTGGACCAGTGGTTCTGGATCCACCGCCGCTGGCGCGTGGCGCAGGCGGCCTGAGGACGGGCAAGAAGGCGGGGCTCCCTGCCGAGCCCGTCAGACCAGCCGCACCTGCGTGCCGACCGTGGTATGCGCAAAGAGCTCTGCGATATGGGCGTTCGAGAGGCCGATGCAGCCATGGGCCGTCACGCCGCCGATCGTCGCGGGATCGTGCGTGCCGTGGATGCGGTAATGCTGCCATTCGAGATGAAGCGCATGGGTGCCGAACGGGTTGCCCGGCCCGGGCGGCAGGCTCCAGGGCAACTCCGGGTCGCGGGCGCGCATGGCGGGGGGCGGACGCCAGGTCGGCCCCTCGACCTTGCGGATGATCCGGGTGCCGCCGAGGCGCGGGAAGGCGCGCGTATCGGGCATGGCCGCCGGATAGCGGCGACGGACCGTGCCGTCCTCCGACCAGAACAGCACCACCCGCTGGCGCAGGTCGGCCAGCACCGCCCCATGCTCGAGCGTCTCGAAATGATCCTGCCAGTCGGTCGTCTCTTCGGCCGGGGCCTCGCGTGCCCCGCCCGCCAGCGCCAATCCGGCGAAGGCCGCCGCCGCGGCCGACAGGATCCCCCGCCTTCGGAGGTTCAGCTTCTGCATCGAACGTGTCCTGCTCATTGTCTTTTTTTGAGGGGCTGCGACTCGTGACCGCGCCCTGCCCCCAAGGTGGTGCCGCTGGGGAAGCCCGGCAATTCACGAATTCTTTCCGCTGGCGATTTCCGCCGATCCGGGGCGCGAGGCGCCCGTGCCCTGCCCGCGCATCGGGCGAGGAGCGCGCTCCCGCTCAGTCACTGTGCAGGGCCGCACCTGTTGCGCAGGGCGTGGCGCGGCTACGGTAGAGCCTGAAGCTGCAGGAGTGCGCCATGACCCTTCCTCCCGAAACCCGCATCGGACATGTCCATCTGAAGGTGGCCGACCTCGACCGCGCCATCGCCTTCTACCGGGGGGTGCTCGGCTTCGAGCTGCAGCAGACGTTCGGCAGCCGCGCGGCCTTCCTTTCCGCCGGCGGCTACCACCACCATATCGGGCTGAACACCTGGGAGAGCCTCGGAGGCGAGCCGCCCGCCCCCGGCACGACGGGCCTCTATCACACCGCCATCCTGTTTCCCGACCGCGCCTCGCTCGGCGCGGCGGTGCGGCGCGTTCTGGACGCCGGCGTGGCGCTGGAGGGGGCTGCCGATCACGGCGTGTCGGAGGCGGTCTATCTGCGCGATCCCGACGGCAACGGGGTGGAACTCTACCGCGACCGCGCCCCGGAGGACTGGCCGCGCGACGCGCAGGGCGCGCTCGCCATGGTGAGCGAGCGGCTCGATCTTGCGGCGCTTCTGGCCGAGGCCGCCTGAGGCCGCACGCCGTCTGGACCCCGTCCCTGCGCGGTGCTTTAAGGAGGACCGCAAGAGGCAGGAGATCACGATGGCATTCGGCAGGAACATCCGCACCTTCTTCGAGGGCCGCTGGCACGAGGGCGACCTGGCCGTGATGCGCGCGGCCGATCACGGGATCTGGCAGGGCTCCTCGGTCTTCGACGGCGCGCGCTGGTTCGACGGGGTAGCGCCGGATCTCGAGGCCCATTGCGCGCGGGTGAACCGCTCGGCCGAGGCGCTGATGATCACGCCCACGGTGGGCACCGAGGAGATGGTCGCCATCGCGCGCGAGGGGCTCAGGGCCTACGGGCGCGAGCAGGCGGTCTATATCCGGCCGATGTACTGGGCGCTCGACGGATCGGATCTGGGGGTCGCGCCGAAGCCCGGCGCCACGGGCTTCGCGCTCTGCCTCGAGGAGGTGGCGATGCCCGCGCCCGAGGTCACGACCACGCTCACCCGCACCCGCTTCCGTCGCCCGGTGCTCGAGGACAATGTCTGCAATGCGAAGGCGGGCTGCCTCTATCCGAACAATGCCCGGATGCTGGTCGAGGCGCGCTCGAAGGGCTTCGGCAATGCGCTGGTGGCGGACGCGATGGGCAATGTGGCCGAGACCGCCACGGCCAACGTCTTCATGGTGAAGGACGGCGTGGTCTTCACGCCGGTTCCGAACGGCACCTTCCTGTCGGGCATCACGCGGGCGCGCCACATCGCGAACCTGCGCGCCGACGGGGTCGATGTGGTCGAGACGGTGCTGACCTTCGAGGATTTCCACGGCGCGGACGAAGTGTTCCTGTCGGGCAACTTCGCCAAGGTGACGCCGGTCACGGGCTTCGACGAGACCGCCTATCAGGTGGGTCCGGTCACGCGGCTCGTGCGCCAGCTCTACTGGGACTGGGCGCATTCGGCAGGCTGAGCCTTGCGCGCCGGGGCAGGCTTCGCCATGATCCCGCGGTCAGGGAGAACGTGATGCGCAAGTTTCTGGTCGTTCTGGACGACAGCCGCGAGTGCCTGAACGCGATGCGCTTCGCCGCGCTGCGCGCGGCCCACACCGGGGCGGGCGTGCAGATCCTGTCGATCATCCCGCCCGAGGAATATCAGCACTGGATGGGCGTGTCGGACCTGATGCGGACCGAGGCGCGCGAGCGGATCGAGGCCCATTTCGAGGTCTTCGCGAAGTGGATGCGGGACCGGCAGGGGATCGATCCCGAACTCGTGATCCGCGAGGGCGATCCGGTGCAGGAGATCCTCGCGCAGGTGAAGGAGGATCCGGCGATCGGGGTGCTGGTGCTCGGCGCCTCGACCGAGAAGGCGGGGCCGGGGCCGCTCGTGACCCAGATGAGCCGCAATTCCGGCAACCTGCCCATCCCCATCACCATCGTGCCGGGCGAGATGTCGAAGGAGCGGCTGGAGGCCATCACCTGAGATCCGGCTTAAGGCCGGGGGCGCTGCCCCCGGACCCCCGGGATATTTGGGCAGAGTGAAAGCCGTGCCGGGGCGCGCGCGGACGGGCCAATTCTTGACTTGGCGGGTCGGGAAGCGCATATCGGGGCCTGATCGCGGAGGCTGCCCATGTTCATCCAGACCGAATCCACGCCGAACCCGGCGACGCTGAAATTCCTGCCCGGCCAGATGGTGCTGGAGGCGGGCACGGCCGATTTCGCGACGCCCGAGGCGGCCGCGGGCTCGCCCCTGGCCCGGCGCATCTTCGCCGCGGGCGGCGTGTCGGCCGTCTTCTTCGGCACCGATTTCGTGGCGGTGACCAAGGCCGACGACACGGCTTGGGATCATATCAAGCCCGCGATCCTCGGCGCCATCATGGAACATTACCAGTCGGGCGCGCCGGTGCTGGAGGGCGAGCAGGCGGCTTCGGGCCATGCCAGCCACGACGGGCCGGACGAGGATGTGGTGCGCCAGATCAAGGAGCTGCTCGACACCCGGGTCCGTCCTGCGGTGGCGCAGGACGGCGGCGACATCACCTTCCATGGCTTCGACCGCGGCATCGTCTATCTGCACATGCAGGGGGCCTGCGCGGGCTGCCCCTCCTCGACGCTGACGCTGAAGATGGGGATCGAGAACCTGCTCCGGCACTATATCCCGGAAGTGCTGGAGGTGCGCCCGGTTGCGGCCTGAGCCTGCGATCCTGGCCTTCGACACGTCGGCCGCGCATTGCGCGGCCGCGTTGCTTTCGGGGGACCGGCTGCTCGCCCTGCGGACCGAGCCGATGGAGAAGGGCCAGGCCGAGCGGTTGATGCCGCTTCTGGAGGAGGTTCTGGCCGCGGGGGGAAGGACCTGGGCCGATCTCGATGCGCTGGCGGTGGGGACCGGGCCCGGCAATTTCACCGGGGTGCGGATCGCGGTCGCGGCCGCCCGGGGACTGGCGCTTGCGCTGGGGAGGCCGGCCGTCGGCGTCTCGCGGTTCGAGGCTCTGGCGCTGGGTCTGCCCGCGCCGGTGGCGGTGCTCGAGGATGCGCGGCGGGGCGAGGTCTATCTGGCCGACGGGGCGAGCCCGCCGCGGCTGGCGCCCCTCGAGGGGCTCTCGGTGACGGCGCCCTGGCAGGTGGGCAGCGCGGCCTTCGCCGACCGGCTCGAGCCGCTCTATCCCCTGGCCGAGGCCATTGCGCGGGTGGCGGCGGGCCGGCTCGGCCAGCCGCAGCCGCGGCCCGCCCCCTTCTATCTGCGCGGCGCCGATGCCGCACCGGCCGCCGATCCCCCTCCGGTGATCCTGTGATCGCAGCCCCTGCCCTCGCCCCCGTCGGGCCGAACGCGCTTGCCGCCCTGCACGGCCGGGTGTTCGAGACGCCCCGGCCCTGGTCGGCGCCGGATTTCCGCGCGCTTCTGGGTGAGCCGTCGGTGTTCCTTCTGACCGAACCGCAGCCGGGCTCGGCCGCCGAGGCGCTGCAGCCCGTCGCGCCGGACGGGTTCCTGATGGGCCGGGCCATCGCGGGCGAGGCCGAGATCCTGACGCTGGCCGTGGCGCCCGAGGCGCGGCG
>NZ_MABH01000151.1 GCF_001720585.1 Cereibacter johrii
TGGCGGCGGGCGCGGGCGCGGTTCCTCGCCGCCCATCCGCTCTGCGCCGACTGCGCCGGGCTCGGGCTCGTGGTCGCCGCGGCCGAGGTCGATCACATCCGGCCGCACCGCGGCGATCCGCTCCTGATGTGGGACCGGAGCAACTGGCAGCCGCTCTGCCGGCCCTGTCACAGCCGCAAGACCGCGCGCGAGGTGTTCCACCCACCGGGGGGCATCGCAAAATCGGAGGGGTCGGCACGGTAACCGGCGCTCGAACCTTCCTTTTCGTGCGCAGCGAATTGGCAAAAAAAGCCCACCGGGCAGAGGGATGAGAGGCACCGGGAGACCGGCGCCCTGCCCTCGCCCCGGCGGATCCACGACGAGCCGATGGCCGGGAGACCCCGCTCCGCTCCGCGGCGCACAACAGACATGATGGGCCGCCGATCCCGGCGCGCCCGATCCGGCCGCCGATGCGGCGGGATCGGGCCGGCGCGGGCGCGGTCCAAAGGAACAAGGACAGTCACGATGCGCGGGCAGAAGCCGAAGGTCTCGAACGTCATCCCGATGAAGGGCGACCTCGCGGCGCCCGTGCCGGAGGCCCCTAGCTGGATGAGCGCGGAAGGGCGCGACGTCTGGGAGCGCCTCGCCCCGGTGCTCATCGCGAAGAAGCGGCTCGAGCCCGCCTTCGAGGATCCGTTCGCGGTCTATTGCGAGGCGGTGGCCGATGTCATCCGCTTCACCGGCGACATCGCGGCCTTCGGCAGCTGGTACGAGGTCGAGACCCGCAACGGCCGCCAGCAGAAGAAGCGCGCCGTCTGGGGCCAGCGTCAGGATGCCATCGCCGTCATGAACCAGCTCGCCGCCCGCTTCGGCCTCACGCCGGTCGACGAGGCCCGCGTCCGCGTCACCGGACAGGGCGACCTCTTCGACGAGATCCTGAAGACCCTCGATGGAGCCGATTGACCATCCGGTCTCGCGCTATGCGCTCGATGTGGTCGAGGGCCGCGAGACTGCCGGAGAACTGGTGCGGCTGGCCTGCCTGCGCCATCTGACCGATCTCGAGACCGGGCGCGACCGCGGCCTCTGGTTCGACTGCCGCGCAGCCAGCCGGGTGCTGAACTTCGCCGAGCTGATCCAGCACACGACCGGGCCGCTCGCCGGCCGCCCGCTCACGCTCAGGCCCTGGCAGGCCTTCCGCCACGGCTCGGTCTTCGGCTGGAAGAAGGAGGGCGGCCTCCGCCGCTTCCGCACCACCTACCATCAGGTGGCCAAGAAGAACGGCAAGACCACCGACACGGCGGTGCCGGCGCTCTTCACCGCGCTCTTCGACCGCGAGGCGGCGCCGCAGGGCTATTGCGCCGCCACCACGCGCGACCAGGCCGGGCTCCTCTTCCGGGAGCTGAAGCGCATGATCCGCGCCTCGCCGCATCTCTCGGCCCTGATGCAGGTCTGGCGCACCTCCATCGAGGTGCCCGCGACCGAGGGGCTGATCGCCTGCCTCTCGCGCGACGGCAACAGCTCGGACGGGATCAACCCGCACTTCGCCGCCCGCGACGAGGTCCACCGCTGGACCGACCGGGAGCTGGCCGAGGTGCTGACGAACTCGATGATCGCCCGGGCCCAGCCGATCGACTGGGCGATCACCACCGCCGGCGCCGACCGCGCGAGCCTCTGCGGCGAGATGCGCGACTATGCCGAGGAGGTGGTGAGGGGCACGGTCAGCGACGACAGCTTCTTCGCCTATGTGGCGGAACCCCCGCAGGATTGCGACGTGGGGGATCCCCGGTTCTGGAAGATGGCGAACCCGAACCTCGGCGTCGCCTTCTCCGAGGAGCGGTTCGGCGAGATGTACCGCGAGGCCACGGTGATCTCGGGCAAGATGCCGAACTTCCGCCGGCTGCACATGAACCTCTGGACGGAAGGCGCCCAGACCTGGATCGCGCGCGACGTCTGGGACCGGGGCGCCGAGCCCTTCGACCCTCGGTCGCTCTACGGCCTGCCGGCCTGGGTGGGGCTGGACCTCTCGAAGACCACCGACCTCACCGCGATCTCGGTCGCGGTGCCGAAGGACGGGCAGATCTATCTCCTGGCCTATTCCTTCCTGCCCGAGGGGCCGAAGGGCTTCATCGCCCGCGCCCAGAAGGAGAAGCGCGAATATGTCGCCTGGCGCGATGCGGGCTGGCTCGAGGTCCATTCGGGCGGCGTGATCGACGAGGATCAGGTGATCGAGCGGCTCGAGACAATCCGGGCCCGGTTCGACCTGAGGGAGCTCGCCTACGACCGCTGGGGCATGAAATACATGGCGAAGGAGCTCCTGAAGCGCCGCTTCCCGCTGGTCGAGCACGGGCAGGGCTACGGCTCGATGTCCTCACCGATGAAGCGCTTCGAGGAGGCCGTCGCGCGCGGCCGGATCCGGCACGCGGGCAATCCGGTGCTGGCCTGGGCGGTGGGCAACGTGCACCGCGACGAGGATGCGGCCGAGAACATCAAGCCGAACAAGGCCCGCTCGAAGGGCCGGATTGACCCGGCGGTGGCCGCGATCATGGCCCTGGGCCGCGCCGAAGCCGCCGAAGGCCGCCGCCGCGCGCGGGAGGTGGAGACGGCATGAGCGGAGGCTTCTCCGGCATTGCTCTGCCCCGGGGCCGGCAGCGCGGAACGAAGCCGTCACTGGGTGCCACTGCACCTGACCGCCGCAAACTCCGCCAGCCCCTCATCGCAGCCGTCGGTGAAGCTCGCCACAGTGCGAGGATTCGACTGGTCGGGAAAGTGATAGATGGCGTTTACGCTGAACGGCCCTCCGCCGGAATGCCCAATGGCCCTTCCGGCCAGCCCCATCCTGCCGCTCATGAGGCCCAAGCCATACCCGCACTCTGTCCAGGGGCGTCCGTCAATCGCGCCGCCCACGGGAACGCAGGTCAGCATCTGCTGGAGCGACGTTGTTCTCAGGATCTTCCCGGCAAACAACGCGTGCAGCAACAGCGCGGCATCTCTGGGGGTCCCGATCAAGCACCCGTGGTAGACCCACCCCGGATGATACCTTTGTGCGGCGCCCCAATGCACACGCGAGAACTGCCTTCGGTCAATGGCGAGCTCCAGGCTTTGAAGCCCAAGCGGGACGCTGATCATGTCCTTGACCAGGTCGCCAAGAGACTGGCCCGCAGTTTCTTCCACCAGCTCGCGCGCCAGCATGTAGCCGACATTCGAGTAGGCCCAGCCGAAGCCTGGCGCGAATCGCATTCCCTGCGCCATGGCTAGCTGTAAAAGATTATCGCGTGACCAAGGCTCCTCATCGTTTGCAACAGCGCGATGATAGGCGGGAAGCGTGCCATAGTCCGGTAGGCCAGCTGTGTGGTTCAGAAGCTGGCGCAGGGTAAAGGGTCTTTCCCGCAGGGGCTGATCCAGATTGATCTTGCCGCTTTCTGCCACCCTCAAGGCAATGATCGCGATGACCGTTTTGGTGAAGCTCCAGTAGGGAAAAAGCAGGGCCCCACCGCTGTCTGCCACCTCAGCGCTCGGAGCAGGAAGGATGCAGGAAAAGATGCGTCTGCGCGGCGTCATCCTTTCAGCATAATGTCCTGCCGACCGGCAGCAATGGGCTTGGAGCGGATCCCGTTTCGAGCCCCAGCAGCTCTCACCAGCATCACGAAAGCGAACAGCAGGCGCTCCCCGCGGGAACGTCTGGCGGAAGGAAGGACCGGCATGAGCAGATGGCCCCGATTTGGCGCTTCGCGAATGGCGGGCGCCTCCGTCCGCACCGAGCCACCCGTGACCGCCCCGCAGGCCGCGGCCGAGGTGAGCGGGACGGCGGCGCCGAAGCCCTGGCTGCAGGAGGTCGGCTGGAGCTCGGGCGGCGCGAGCCGGATCCGCACCCTGCCCCGCGTCTCGGCCGAGATCGCGCAGCGCCATGCCACGGTCTACGCCTGCTGCGCCGTCATCGCGGGCGATCTCGCCAAGGTGCCGCTGAAGCTCTTCCAGCGCAGCGGCGACGGCCGCGAGATCCGGGTGCGCGACCATGCCGCGCCCTATCTTCTGAATGTGGAAGCCGCGCCGGGTGTGGCGGCCTCGGTGGTACGCTTCGCGCTAGGCTATGCCTTCACCCTCCGCGGCAATGCCTTCGCCTGGGCACCGCGCGACGGGGCGGGCGAGCTCGAGCTGATCGATCTCGTGCGCCAGCAGGGCTGCAGCGTGCTCCGCGCCGGCCGGGATCGGTTCTACGACTTCGAGGACGGCGCAGGCCTCCGCCGCCGCGCCCCGGCCCGCGCGATGATCCATCTGCGCTACATGGCTGAGGACGGCTGGACCGGCCGCAGCCCGCTCGAAGTCGCGGCCGAGAGCGTGGGCCTTGCGCTGGCGGGACAGGAGTCGGCGGCCCGCGCGGCCTCGGGCGTCACCGCCCGCGCCGTGATCCGGCTCCGCGACGATTACGAGGATGACGAGGCCCGCGTCCGGAGCGCCCGCCGGGTGGCCGCGGCCCTCCGCGCGCCGGAGGTCGAGGGCTTCCCGATCCTCGGCGAGGGCGAGGATGTGAAGACGCTCGACATGAAGGCCGCCGACCAGGAGCTCCTCGGCAGCCGCAAGTTCGACCGCGAGCAGATCGCGGCGATCTACCGGGTGCCGCCGGCGAAGCTCCAGATGATGGAGTACGGCGTGAAGGCCAATGGCGAGCAGCAGGCCATCGATTACCTGACCGACTGCCTCCTGCATTGGGCGAAGCAGGTCGAGGACCAGCTCGCGCTCGGGGTGCTGACCGAGGCCGAGCGCCGGGCGGGCCTCTTCTTCCGGCACGACTTCGGGGCCCTGCTCCGGCCCACGACAAAGGAAAGATTCGAGGCGCTCGCCAAGGCGGTGGGTGGCCCGATCCTGACCCCGAACGAGGCCCGGCGCATCGACGGCTACGATCCCATAGAGGGCGGCGACCGGCTGAACCCGGCCCCGAACATGACCCGCAGCGAGGAGACAAACCCATGACCCGCACGCTCGCCAGCCTCTTCGGCCCCCTGCAGCCCATGGCGCTGGCCGAGGATCTGGCCGCCCCCCTCCTCGCGCTGCCGATCCCGGAGAGCGCGGGCGGTCCCGCCGCGGCCGCCTGCGCTCCCGCAGCAGGCCCGACCGTTCCCGACCGCTTCACCGTCTCGCGCGGCCTCGCCGTGGTGCCGGTGCGCGGGATCCTGACCCCGAACATGGCGCAGTACGAGCGCTGGTTCGGCTGGGCGACCTATCATGGCCTCGCCGAGACCCTCGCCCACCTCGCCGCCAGCGAGGATGCCGCCGCCATCGTGCTGGAGATCGACAGCCCCGGCGGCCTCGTCTGCGGGATCGAGGCCGCGGCCGAGGCCATCG
The DNA here is from genome assembly GCF_001720585.1 of Cereibacter johrii. Classification (GTDB taxonomy): domain Bacteria; phylum Pseudomonadota; class Alphaproteobacteria; order Rhodobacterales; family Rhodobacteraceae; genus Cereibacter_A; species Cereibacter_A johrii. The sequence continues at coordinate 5,320 of NZ_MABH01000151.1, forward strand.
CGGCGGCAGCGGCCGTGAGGCCGGTCCATGCCCTCGTCTCGCCGCTCGCGGCTTCCGCCGCCTATTGGCTCGCCTCCCAGGCCTCCGAGATCGTGATGACACCGGGCGCCGTCGCGGGCTCCATCGGCGTGGCGCTGACCGCCGCGGCCCATGTCCAGCCCGGCGTCAACGGCGCGCAGATCTTCGAGATGAGCTCACGTCACGCCCGCGCCAAACGCCCCGACGCCTCGACCGAAGCCGGCCGCGCCGAGCTCCAGCGCAGCCTCGACGAGGCCGAGGCCGCCTTCCACGCCGCGGTCTCCGCCGGCCGAGCCATCCCCGCGGCCGAGCTCGCCACCCGCCTCAGCGTGACCGACGATCCGCAGGACGGCGGCGCCACCTTCCGCGCCCCCGAGGCTATCCGCCGCGGCCTCGCCGACCGCACCGAGACCCGCGCCGCCTTCTACGCCCGCCTCACCGCCCGCAC
>NZ_MABH01000152.1 GCF_001720585.1 Cereibacter johrii
GCGATCCGCTGTCGGCGCGAGGGCCAGCCGCGCCAGGGCACCGCCTCTCCCTCGAGCGCGGCCAGAGCGGCCGCCTGGGTCAACGGCCCCGCATCGCCGTCGATGGCGCCGCGGTAGAGCCCCGCGGCCGAGAGCAGCCGCTGGATGTCGGATGTCGTCACGTCTTTCTCCATATGCAAAAGCCCCGCTCGAGGGCGGGGCATGGGTGGTCGGACTGGTGGGATTTTTCAGAGGAGGGTCGCGATCCGCTCGCGGTTCGAGACGAGGAGCTCCTGCGCCTCGGTGCTGCCCGAGGCGGAGACCGAGTAGCTCAGCCGCACCGGCTCGAGGTGGAACCGGCCGAAGAGCGCCCGGATCTCCGGCGTGTCATTGATCGACAGGAGGAAAGCGCCCTTCAGGCTGCCGAGGATCTCTGCGATCCGCGCGAACTGCGCCCGGTCGAAGAGGCCTTTGCCGTAGTCGTTCTCGCCGCCGAAGTAGGGCGGGTCGAGATAGAAGAGCGTCTCGGCCGTGTCGTAACGCGGGATGAGATCCGCCCAGTCCAGGCTTTCGAAGACCACGCCGTCGAGCCGCTCGTGGGCGGCGTCGAGCACCGGCTCGAGCCGCGCCAGCGAGAAGCGGGGCCCTTGCCCGGCCGAGACGCCGAAGACCCCGTCGAGCTTGCCGCCGAAGCTCAGGCGCTGGAGGTAGAGGAACCGCGCGGCCCGCTCGAGGTCGGTGAGCGTGGCGGGATCGGTGAGCCGCAGCCGGTCGAACTCCCGCCGGCTGCAGATCTGGAAGCGCATGATCTCGAGGAGCTGCGGATAATGCCGCTGCAGGATCCGGAAGAGATTGATGATCTCGCCGTTGCGGTCGTTCATCACCTCGAGGCGTGGCCGGAAGCGGCGGCGGAGGAAGATCCCGCCCATGCCGACGAAGGGCTCGACATAGGCGCGGTGCGGGATGGCCTCGATCCGCTCGAGGATGAGCGGGTGGAGACGTTTCTTGCCGCCGAGCCACGGGGCCACCGGGGCGGCGGGAGGAACTTGTTTCATAAGGTGATTCTGCCTCACAAGGCGCCTGCCCTCGCGAGGGGTGGCAGGCAGTCTGAAAGGCGACGGACAGGCTGGCGCGGTCGTGGGTGAGACTATGGCCGCGTGGTTCGGGCTGTTACAGCAGCCCGGCCCCTGCCTGAGGGGCGCTACAGGCGCCCCGAGGAAGGGGCGCGCCGGATCCCGACTGTTGAGGCTGCAGACCCCAAACTGGACATGCTACGGCAGAGCCCTGGCGTCTGCAGCTCGACATCCAGCGTCACATCCCCATGCCACCAAAGGCCAAAGCCTCGTGGCCCGCATTGGTGCTGCTTGATGAGCGCATTAGGGAGTGCCACAAGGGTAATATACGCCTGCAGTTGATAAGGAACCCATATGGACCTCGATGATCTATACCGCCTTCTGCGTGTCTCGCACGTGCAGGCTCAGGGCATCGTCGACACCATCCGGGACCCGCTGCTCGTCCTCTCGGGCGACCTGACGGTCATCAGCGCGAACCCCGCCTTCTACCGTACCTTCGCGACCGACAGGGACAGCACCATCGGCCGCCTGCTCTACGAGCTCGGCAACGGCCAGTGGAACATTCCCGAACTGCGCCTGCTGCTCGAGAACGTGATCCCGAAGAGCGCGTCCGTCGCGGATTACGAGGTGCAGACCGAGTTTCCGGACGTGGGCCTGCGAACCATGCTGGTCAGCGCGCAACGCCTGATCCACCCGGACAATGGGCGGCGTGTGCTCCTCTTCTCAATCGTGGATGCGACCGCCCGGCGTCAGATGGAGGTCGCGAAGGACTTCCTGATCAACGAGCTCGATCACCGCATCAAGAACCTGATGTCAGTGACGCAGGCCCTGACCCGACAGACGTCCGTCGAAGGCAGAAGCGCCGAGGACTACCGTGATGCTTTGCTGGGACGTTTCGATGCCCTTGCAAGGTCGCTGGAAGTGGCGGCGCACAAGAAGACGTCGCGACTGCCGGATCTGGCACTCGCCGCGATGGAGCCTCATCTGGAGACGGCTCCTGCCGTCGTCATTGCGGAAGGGCCGGTCGTCCAGCTCTCCTCTTCGCAGGCCACCTCACTTGGCCTGATCCTCCATGAGCTGGCGACGAATGCCGCGAAATACGGAGCTCTGTCCACGTCGAGTGGAACCGTGACGCTGGACTGGGAGGTCGTCTCGGACGAGGGTAGCCCGGCAAAAGTGCATCTGCGATGGCAGGAACGAGGGGGGCCGCAGGTGGCGGCACCCTCTAAGACCGGCTTCGGCACCCGTCTCATCAAGTTCACGACCGAGTTCGAATTGGGCGGTTCTGCGGAACTTTCCTATGAGCCTCATGGTTTCGTGGCCGAGTTGGGCTTTCCGAGCCAGACCTCCTGACCGGAGTTTACCATGCCGAACGAGCCGGCCGAGCCTCGTCAGAAGCGGGGCTTGCTCGTCCTCATTGTCGAGGACGAATTTCTGATCGCCCTTGACCTGCAGTCGATGCTGGAAGATGTGGGCTACGCCGTTCTCGGGCCGGTCGGCACGGTTGATGCCGCGCTCAGGATCGTGGAGGAGGCGCGCCCGGACGTGGTGTCGCTCGATCTGAACCTGCGAGGCCAGTCCGCGATACCCGTGGCCGAGAAGCTGCGCGCGCTCGAGATCCCGTTCGTTGTCACTTCGGCCAACAGGACCTTTGACTTTCCCGGCGGCGAGATCCTGACCGGCGCCACAGTGATCGGAAAGCCGGTCCACCCGCGCATGTTGATCGAGGCCTTGAGCCACGCTTACCTCGCTTGATCGACGGAGCCGCTGCAGAGAGGACTTTATCCGCTCCCGAGCGGCGCTCTGCTCACTTCGATATCGTCTGTCACCCCGCGCCCTTTCCCCGCCAGAGCCGCTCGACCATCGCGGTGGTCCCACGCGGGCCGAGGTAGGAGAGTATCGCGACGAGGCCCATGGCCGCCCGGCCGTCGAGGTCGAGATACGAGCTGAGCGCCTCGCCTATGAAGGCCATGGCGACGAGAGCGGGGATCTCCCAGAGGAGCTCGCGGCCGAAGAAGGCGCGGCGGCGGGCGCGGACCTCGCCCGTGTGATACATGAGCCGGCCCATGGCGGCCGCGATCAGCGTGGCGATGGCCCCGCCCCAGAGCGCGGTGATGGTGTCGATCAGTCCCTTTTCCGGCATCGCGCCGCTCCTGTTGTGCGCGCTCCGCGCGAGGGTTGCCCCGGCCGGGAGCGGCCGGGTCCTGTCATGATGATCGGGAAGGCGGGGCGCCTCAGGCGGCCGGCGGCTCGGGCCAGGCGATCTCGGCCGGGAAGCCCGGCTGCTCGGGCACATCGCGGAGCGCCTGGCGGTAGGCGGTCCAGGCGGCGGCGTCGGGGCGGTC
>NZ_MABH01000153.1 GCF_001720585.1 Cereibacter johrii
CGCGCCGGTCCCGCTCTGGCTGCGGCTGGGGCGCGGCACGGGGCAGGGCGCGGCCGATGCCCCCGAGGAGACGCAGGCCCCTGCGGGCCTGCCGACCGCCACCCGCAAGATGGGCGAGCGGCGCGATCTCGACCAGGCGAACCGCAAGGACAGCTTCATCGTCCACCGGTTCGAAGCGATCCTGAGCTGGGTCGAGAGCCTGAACCTCAACCGCGCGACCGATGACGACGATCAGGAGAACGCGCAGAAGGCGGCCGAGGATCAGGATCGGATCCCCCTCACCCGGCACGTCAAGCGCGCGGCGAGCCGGCTGCGGCTGCATCTCGATCTCGCACCGCAGGATGCCGAGCATGAGCGCCTGTCGGACCGCTTCACTTATCCTGAGTGGAACCACCGCTCGCGCAGCCTGATGCCCGACCATACCCGCGTGCTGGAAGCGCTGGCCGAGGAGGGGCAGGGCTTCTGCCCCGATCCGCGGCTGACCGCGCGGGTCCGGCGGCAGTTCGAGACGCTCCATCCCCGCCGCGTGCTCTGCAAGCGTCAGGTCGAGGGGGCGGAGCTCGACCTCGACGCGCTGATCGAGGCGCAGGTGGCGCTCCGCACCACCGGCCGCGGCACCGACCGGATCTACCGGAGTTCCCGCGCACTCGAGCGCGACCTCGCGGTGGCGATCCTGATGGATTGCTCGCGCTCGACCGAGGCCTCTGTGGGCGAGCGGACGGTGATCGACACGGCGCGCGAGGCGCTGGCGGCCCTTGCCGCAGGCATCGACGTGGCGGGCGACCGGCAGGCGATCTGGGGCTTCTCCTCGCTCCGGCGCGACCGGGTATTCCTGCATCTCTGCAAGCGGTTCGACGAGCCGATGGGGCCTGCAGTCACGGCCCGCATCGGCGGGCTCAGGCCCGGCCACTACACCCGCCTCGGCGCGGCCATCCGCCATGCCTCGGCGCGGCTGAACGAGGAGGCGGCGAGCCGCAAGCTTCTTCTCGTCCTGACCGACGGCAAGCCCAACGATCTCGACCATTACGAGGGCGTGCACGGGATCGAGGACAGCCGGATGGCCGTCCGCGAGGCCCGCGCCCTGTCCCAGTCGGTGCATGGCGTGGTGATCGATGCCGACGGGCAGGACTGGTTCGCCCGCATCTTCGGCCGCGCGGGCTTCACCCTGCTTCCCGAACCCGCCCGCCTTGCGCGGGCGCTCCCCGACCTCTACCGTTCCCTCACCCAGGAGATCTGAGATGCGACTGCTGCTGCCCTTCCTGATCCTCGTGCCCGGGATTGCCATGGCCGCGACCTTCGAGCCGCCGACGCCGGCCGCCCAGACCGCCGCTGCGGAATTCTGGTTCGCCGTGGCCGCGGGCTGCTTCGTGGCGGCGCTCGCCGCCGTGCAATGGATGGTGCAGCGCCGATGACCCGCCAGAACCGGGTGACGCTCCTGCTCTACCCGCTCGGAGCGGGCGCTGCGGCGGTGAACCTGTTCTTCGCCTCGCTCATCCTGTCGTGGGTGGGGGTGCCGGTCCTGCCGCCTGCATGGTCGGTGCTGGGCGGTCTCGTCCTCGGTCTGCCTGCTACCCGTCTCTTCTCGGCCCACATCGTGCGGCTCATGGAACAGGCGGAGTCGCAGGCTTGACGGACTGGCTGGAATTTGCGGCGGCGCTGGCGGCCTTCTTTGCCTCGCACCTGCTGCCCGCGCGCCCCGGCGTGCGCGAGCGGCTGATCGCAACGCTCGGCCGGCAGGTCTATTTCGCCCTCTACGGCACGATCTCGCTTCTCGTGCTGGGCTGGCTCATCCTCGCCGCCGGCCGGGCGCCGTTCGTGGAACTCTGGCCGCAGACGCCCGCCACGCGCTGGGTGCCCAATCTCGTCGCGCCGATCGTCTGGACCCTTGTCGTGCAGGGGATCGGGCTGCCCTGGCCCTGGACGCTCGGCGGGCGGCGCGGCCGGGCGGTCGATCCCGAGCGGCCGGGCTTCGCGGCCATCACGCGCCACCCGCTGCTGATTGCCCTCATGCTCTGGTCCGCGGCCCATCTCTTTCCGAACGGCGACCTCGCGCATGTCATCCTGTTCGGCACCTTCTTCGGCCTCTCGCTGGCGGCCATCCCGATGTTCGACGCCCGCGCCCGCCGGGCCCTGACGCCCGACGAGGCTCGGGCGGCCTTCGGGGCGACGGCGCTCTTCTCGCTGCGCCCGCTGGTCGATGCGCACTGGCTGAAGCAGAACGAGGATCACCTCTTCCCGCGGCTTCTGGCGGTCGTGGCGCTCTGGGCCACGGCGCTGGCGCTGCATCCGGTCGTGCTGGGCGTCTCGCCGCTGCCGCTCTAGCCTGCGACACCCTGTCCGGGGCGTTTGATCCTGCGCAAAGTCTAATGTCTCGTGAACCGTTATTGGGTTCAGCATGACAAACATCGCCCTCCTCCAGAGTCTCGGACTCTTCGATGCGCGCGTGCCGCGCTATACGAGCTATCCTGCGGCGCCGGTCTTCTCGGGCGCCGTCGGAGCGGACTTTCAGGCACAGGCGATCGAAGCCCTCGATCCCGCCGTGCCGATCTCGGTCTATGTCCACGTCCCCTTCTGCGAGCGGCTCTGCTGGTTCTGCGCCTGCCGCACGCAGGGGACCCAGACGCTGGCCCCGGTCGAAGCCTATGTGGGCACGCTCCTGCAGGAGCTGGAGCTGGTGAAGAAGCATCTGCCCGCCGGCGTGAAGGCCGGGCGGCTGCACTGGGGCGGGGGCACGCCCACGATCCTGTCGCCCGAGCTGATCCACAAGCTCGCGCAGGCGATCAAGGCCGCGATCCCCTTCGCCGACGAGTACGAATTCTCGGTCGAGATCGACCCGATGATGGTCGACGAACCCAAGATCCGCGCGCTGAGCGAGGAAGGCATGAACCGCGCCTCGATCGGCATTCAGGACTTCACCGACATCGTGCAGAACGCGATCGGGCGCGAGCAGCCCTTCGAGAACACCAGGGCCTGCGTCGAGACGCTGCGCCGCTACGGTGTCCATTCGCTGAACACCGATCTCGTCTACGGGCTGCCGCACCAGAACCGCGAGAGCCTTGCCGCCACCATCGACAAGGTGCTCTCGCTTGCCCCTGACCGGGTTGCGATTTTCGGCTATGCCCATGTTCCGTGGATGGCCAAGCGCCAGAAGCTGATCGACGAGACCGTGCTGCCCCCCGACATCGAGCGGCACGAGCTGGCCAATCTGGCGGCACGGCTCTTCACCGAAGGCGGGTTCGAGCGCATCGGGATCGACCATTTCGCGCTGCCCGACGACAGCATGGCCGTGGCTGCCCGCAGCGGAAAGCTGCGCCGCAACTTCCAGGGCTATACCGACGACACCTGCCCGGCGCTTCTGGGCATCGGCGCTTCGTCGATCTCGAAGTTCGAGCAGGGCTATCTGCAGAACACCGCCGCCACGGCCGCCTATATCAAGGCGATCGAGGAGGGGCGGCTGCCGGGCTACCGGGGCCACCGCATGACCGAGGAGGATTATCTCCACGGCCGCGCCATCGAGATGATCATGTGCGACTTCTTCCTCGACCTGCCCGCGCTGCGCGCGCGCTTCGGCGAGGCGGCCGAGACCATGGTCCCGCGCATCGCCCAGGCGGCCGAGAAGTTCACGCCCTTCGTCACGGTGGACGCGGACGGGTCGATGTCGATTGCGAAGGAAGGCCGGGCGCTGGCGCGGATGATCGCGCGGCTGTTCGACGCCTACGAGACGCCGGAAGCCCGCTACTCGCAGGCCTCGTGAATGCATTGCCCCGGCCCCCGAGGGGGCCGGGGCATCCGCCGCTCCGGCTCAGGAAAGGCGACCTTCTCCCGCGAACATGCTGGAATTCAGCTTGAAGGCAGCCTCGGTGCGGTTCTTCGCCCCGAGCTTCTTCATGATGTTGCGGATATGGACCTTCACCGTGCTCTCGCAGAGATTGAGCTCTCCGGCGATGATCTTGTTGGACTTGCCCCGGCGGAGCGCGTCACAGACGGCCCGCTGGCGCTCGGTCAGATGCTCGTCCACGGCGATCTGCGGCTCTGCCCGGTCGGGCAGGGCGCCGCGCAGCGCCGTGAGACTGGCGGTCGGCAGGAAGATCCCGTCGAAGGTCGCAAGGCGGCTCGCCTCGACGATATCGTCGATCCCCACCGACGAGGGCAGGTAGCTCCGCGCGCCGCAGTCGAAGGCCGCGATCATCTCGCGCAGATCGTTCGCAGCTCCGATGACGACGACAGGCGAGGAGCCGGCCTCCGTCACGAGCGCGGCGACCTCGCGGGACACCTCGCTCACGGATCGGTTGCCCGTGCTGTAGAGGATCACCTGATGGGCATGGTGATCCCTGCGGCTGCGCCACTCCTCGAAGGAGCCGAACCCGACGATCTGGATGGACGGATGAGCGAGTTCCACACAGCGCACGAGGCATTCGCGCTCGAGCGTGCGGGGGTCGATCATCACGAGAGCACGACGTTCGGAGAGCCGGACTGCAGCAGTGGCAGGAAGGTCGCTGCCTAGTGTATTCAAAGATTTCGAAAAAGAGTCGGTCGAATGATTCATCACAATCTGTCCACTCTGTGTTTGGGACGCAAACCCGGCTAAATCCTACTCTTCAAAGTTATGTCGATTTCCATACTTTAGCATGCAGCCAATGATGCCGCAAAGGTCTGTTAAAGCAGGAAAAAGGAGGAGATCGCCCTGCACCTGCCGAAATGTTCAGGTTCGGGGCAGGTCCGCGCAGGGAAGGTCTTGTTAACGTTGTGTTAACCAAGCGTTTCGCCTTTGCGGCGAGCGGGGAATGTGCGCGGAATCTCGCCGTTGCGGTTGTCTTCGTTCAACCCTGCGGCGAAGTGGCGCCGAGGGCGCGAACCCGCAGGCTGAGATTTCGAAGACCCCCAAAGGAGTAGCCTCTTGCGCTGCCGGAAACCGGGCCCGCGGGGCGCGCCCGGTGATTCGTCACAGGCGGCGGGCGGCAAGCGCCGAACGCAGGAGAGGCAGGATCACGACCATGGTCAGGAAGAGGAAGCCTGCCTCGAGGGCGAAGACCGCGACGTAGGGCGCGCCCGGACCATAGGCCGAGAGATCCGGCATCGCCCGCAGGAGGTCGCGCAGCACGCCTGCGCCCGCGATGGCCACGCCCGCGGCAGTGGCCTGCACCGCACCCCAGGCCCCGAGGGCAAGGCCCACCTGCTCCTTCGGCGCGAGGCGCATCGTGGCCGTGAGCGTTCCGTGGCTGAAGAGCCCGCCGCCGAACCCCACCGTCAGCGTGCCGAGGAGGAAGACCCAGACATTCGTCATCCCGGTCGCGCCCATGATGGCGAAGAAGCCCGGAAGCCCCGCAGCGGCGCCGAGGAAGGCCATCCGCAAGGGATCGAAGCCCCGGCCGAGCACCCACGACGCCAGCCAGAATCCCACGAGCCCGCCCCCCGCGAAGGTCGCGGTCAGGCGGGTGGTCTCGGCCACCGTCATCGAGAGCACCTCGCCGCCGTAGGGCTCGAGGATCACGTCGGCCATCCCGAAGCCCAGCGTGCCGAGCCCGATCACGATCAGCCCGTGGAGCGCATTCTCGCGGCTGATGAACTCGCGCCAGTGGTCGCCGAATTCGGGCTCCTTCTCGGGCTTCACGGTGAAGGCGCGGTTGCGCGGCTCCATCTTCCACAGGGCGACCATGTTCAGGAAGAAGACGGCCACGGCGACGGCCGAGATGACCTTGATGAGCTGCGCGTCGTAATAGGGATCGAGCAGCCAGCCGAAGCCGATCGAGGCGAAGATCATGGAGATCAGCAGCACGACATACATGAGGCCCACGACCTTCGGCTGATCCTCGCGCGGGGCGAGGTCGGTGGCGAGGGCAAGCCCCACCGTCTGGATCGTGTGCACGCCGCCGCCCACCATCAGGAAGGCGAGCGCGGCCGAGGAGACGCCGAGCCAGAAGGGCTGGCCCTCGGCATAGCCCTGCCCGCCCAGCACGATCAGCGCAAAGGGCATGATGGCGAAGCCGCCCCAGAGCGCCAGCGTCCCGCGGTAGATCCAGGGCACGCGCCGCCAGCCCAGCGCGGAGACATGGGTGTCGGACTTGAAGCCGATCAGTGCGCGGAAGGGCGCGAACAGGAGCGGCAGCGAGATCATGATCCCCACTACCGAGGCAGGCACCTTCAACTCGACGATCATCACCCGGTTCAGCGTGCCGACGAGCAGGACGATGGCCATGCCCACGGCGACCTGGAACAGCGACAGACGCAGCAGCTTGCGCAGGGGCAGCTGGTCCGAGGCCGCGTCAGCAAATGGCAGAAACCGCGGTCCGATGCGGACCAGATGTTCGGCAATTCGGCTCATGCGTGAAGAATCCCGGGGTAGGCGCAGACTGCGCGACTGGAGAGGATGTCGGGCTTCAGGCACACAGCCCGAACGGGCAAGGCGACAGGAACGCGTCGCTGGTGTGACGAGCAGGCCGGAACCCAAGGATCCCGGCCTGCTCGGAACTTACGGACTGCCTGGCGTGGGCCCGCAGGCCCGCGCCTTCCGCAGCATTACTCGGCCGCGACCTTCGCCGAGCCTTGGTAGTAGTCGGGCAGCCAGGTGGTGGTGGTCAGCACAGCAGCGTGAACCACAACCGAAGCGATGACGGCAGCGCTGAGGAACAGCGGAACGCCGACGGTCGGTTTCACCACGAGCCAGATTTTGCCGTTGGTCATGTCAGTCTTCTCCTATCAGCCGAGCCACGGGGTCGCAGCGGCGGCGAGGAAGTGCGCGATGAGCGCCATGCCACCGAAGACGCGGGTGCCGAGGATGAGTTGCTTGTGAACTTCTTCGGCTTCGGCAACGGTCAGGCCGCTCGGCCAGACTTTGTTCAGATCGTCAGTCACTGTGTCGTCTCCCAACTGGTAATCGACGGTTTGCGTGTAGGGCCTGCACGCGGGCTTCGACGAGACCGGAGAGCCCTGGATCACCTTGTCGGCGATTTCGGTTCCGCCCCGGCTCGCATTATGGGTGTCACATCGTGCTGACAGATTCAATGTCAGTGTTGGCTGACAAGGCCGTTTTGGGTGCGACTTATTGGCCGCCAAATCGGACGGGAATCCGGCGTAACGGCTTGAAAAGGGACAATTTTGCCGCAGGCGCGCGGGAAATTGACGCTGCCTCTCACGGCCCCGCAGGGGCGTCCTGCGGCCTCTCGCTGCCGCAAAAACAAGGGTGTCCAGACCCTTGTGCCCGGGCCCCGAGGATCCCATCTTCCGAGGATTTTTCGATATTTCAGGACGGCTTGGCGGTCTCTGCCCGGCACGTCCCGCTCAGCGCGAGGCAGAGAGCACCGACTCGAACCGCTCGAGAAAGAAGGCCGCGTTCGCGTCCGAGAAGACGAGCGGCGGGCGGATCTTCAGCACATGGCCGTGCGGCCCGGTCGCCGAGATCAGCACGCGCGCCTCGCGGAGCCCGTTTACGATGCGCGCGGCCATTCCGGCGTCGGGCGCGCGCGACTCGGGCTCGAGCACCTCGACCCCGAGAAAGAGGCCCGCGCCGCGCACGGCCCCCAGCCGCGGATCGCGGGCGGACAGGGCGCTCAGATCCGCCCGGAACTGCCCGCCCACCTTCAGCGCATGGGCCTGCAGCCCTTCTGCCGCCAGCGTGTCGAGAACGGCGAGCGCCGCGGCCGCCGCCACGGCATTGCCGCCGAAGGTGTTGAAGTAGCGCGCGCCGGCTCCGAACCGCTCGGCCAGCTCCGGGCGCAGGGCGAGGGCCGCCACCGGATAGCCATTGCCCATGGGCTTGCCCATCGAGACCATGTCCGGCACCACCCCGTGCCGCAGGAAGCCCCACATCGCCTCGCCGGTGCGGCCGAATCCGGGCTGCACCTCGTCGGCGATGAAGAGCCCGCCCGCCGCACGGATCGCCGCCGCCGCCGGGGCGAGCGTGTCCGTCGGGTGGGTGAAGACCCCGTCGGAGGAGAAGACCGTGTCGAGGATCAGCGCCGCAGGCCGGATGCCGTGGCGCGCCAGATCGGCGGCCGCCGCCGCCACCGCCGCGCCGAAGGTCGCATCCGTGCCCTTGTCCGGGTCGGGGGCGGGCACGGTGCGGACATGGGCGCCGAGCGGCACGCCCGGACCCAGCGAGGGCGAGAGGGCCGCCACGCCCATCGTCACCCCGTGATAGGCATTCTCGGTCACGATCACGCCCGTGCCGCCGGTGGCGGCGAAGGCCAGCCGCAGGGCCAGGTCGTTCGCTTCCGAGCCGGTGCAGGTGAACATCGCGTGCCCGAGTTCGGGGGGCAGGGTCGCCAGCAGCCGCTCGGCCAGTTCCAGCACGCCCTCATGCAGATAGCGCGTGTGGGTCGCCAATTGCCCCGCCTGCCGCGCCACCGCCTCGACCACCCTGGGATGGCAATGGCCGAGCGACGCCACGTTGTTATAGGCGTCGAGATAGGCGGTGCCGTCCGCGTCATAGAGCCAGACGCCCTCGCCGCGCACGATATGCAGGGGCCGCTCGTAAAAGAGCCGGTAGGCCGGCCCGAGAAGCGCCTGCCGCCGCGCGACCAGATCCGCCTCACGCGGGGGCAGGTCCACGGCGCCGGGGCGGAAGGCGTTCGGCATCGCGTCGCGGTTCATGGGCGGGCTCCTCGCGGGCGTAGGGACCTTGCGCTCACGCGGCCTCCGTCGCGCGCAGGAGCGTCGCCGTGGCCGCGCCGGGCGCAAGCGCCGTCAGCGCCTCGAGGCCCGCGGCCGAGGCGGGCAGGTTGCGCAGGATGTAGGGCGCATTGTCCGGTTGCTGGGCCGCGCGCGCCGAGGCGATGGCAATGGTCGTCACCATGCGCGCCGCGACGAGGTCGGGCAGCAGTTCCACCTCGTCGGGCAGGAGCGGGTTTGCCGCGTGATAGCCCGCCACCAGATCGGCGAGCGTTCCGGCCGGATCGCCCGGATCCACCTGATAGGAACCCGCCACGGCCAGATCGCAGACGCGGGCCGTGCGCACGAGATCGCCGAAGTCGATCACGCCCGCGATCCGGTCGGCATCCGCCGGATCGACCATGATGTTGTGCGGGTTCATGTCGTTGTGAACGACCTGCCAGGGCAGATCCGTCAGCCGGGACGAGACCGCCGTCTCGAACCGGTCGAGCACCTGCTCGGCCAGCACCGCCGTTCGCGCATCGGGAATGGCGGGCAGCAGCGCCCGAAGCCGGGCCGCGTGACGGATGTCCCACAGCAGTTCGTGATCGGCGGAGGGATGCGAGAAATCGGCCAGCGCCGCGGCGATCCCGCCGAGGCAGAGCCCCACCGCCCGCCGTTGCGCCGCCCCGCGCCGCGCGCGCCAGAGCGGCTCCCCCTCGAGCCAGGTCCGAAGCCGCAGGAGATTGCCGCCGGGCAGATCCGTCCAGGGAGCGTTCTCCAGCGTGCGGATCACCCGCGGGACCGGCAGTGCGGGAGCCACCGTCTCCAGATGAAGGAGCGCCAGCGTCTGACATTCGGTCACGCCGCGTGGCTCGGCGGCATTGGCGATCTTCAGCACGAACGACCCCTCGGGCGTCTCGAGCCGGAAGTTCTGGTCGCGCTCGGAGGTGAGGGGCAGGGCCGTGCCGTCCAGTCCGAAATGCGTCCGCGCGAGCCCCTGAGCCTCGGTCTCGGTGAAGGCGGGGCGCGGTGCGCTCAGGAGGGGGCCGATCGGCAGGGCGGATTGGGGCACGGTCGGGCTCCTCGCAGATGTCGCGCGGATCATGGGCGAGCCGCCCGCGGAAGAAAAGCACCAGCGGGAAGTTTTCCCCCTGCCCGATCCGTGGGCGAGGCGCCGCCGAAACGTGCGCGCACGGGGCGCGCCGATCCAAGGCCCTTCCGCAGGCGGGCGGGGCCGATTGCTGCGGCGGCGGCAGGATGATCCGATGGGCACAAGATGAACGCCTTGTCCCCTCTTTCCGCGCGGCTCGAGCGCAGCGACGGCCATGCGCAGGTGACGCTCGCCCGCTCGCGCGGGGCGGTGCGGCTCCGCGATCTGGCGCAGCGCGGCTCAGCCAAGGCCTTCCTGCCGCGGGTGGAGGGAGACGTGCCCGAGGTCGTCTTTCTCAATACGTCGGGCGGGCTGACGGGGGGCGATCGGCTCTCCTACCGGCTGGAGGTGGGCGAGGGCTGCCGCGCGGTCGCCACGACCCAGACGGCCGAGCGCGCCTATGCGGCGGGGGCGGGCGCCGCGCGGGTCGAGGTCCTGCATGAGGTGGGCCGCGACGGCTGGCTCGACTGGTTGCCGCAGGAGACGATCCTGTTCGAGGGCGCCGCGCTCGACCGCGAGACGCGGATCTCGCTCGCGCCGGGGGCGGGGTGCCTGATGGTGGAATCGGTGGTGCTGGGCCGGGCCGCGATGGGCGAGACGCTGACCCGGCTCGCCTTCCGCGACCGGCGGAGCATCCTGCGCGGCGGCAAGCCGGTC
>NZ_MABH01000154.1 GCF_001720585.1 Cereibacter johrii
GAGGCCGCAGCCTCGGCCTTCGACGGGAAACTGGTGCTGCGATTGCTGGCCGCCGACGGCTGGCCGCTGCGCCGGCAGGTCGCACGGCTGCTGACGGTCCTTCGGGGCCGGGCGCTGCCGCGCGTCTGGCAGGTCTGAGAGGGAGCGACATGAATCTGACACCGAGAGAGAAGGACAAGCTTCTCATCAGCCTCGCGGCCATCGTGGCGCGGGGCAGGCTCGAACGAGGGGTGAAGCTGAACCACCCCGAGGCGGTGGCGCTGATCTCGGACTTCGTGGTCGAGGGCGCCCGCGAGGGCCGCTCGGTGGCCGATCTCATGCAGGCGGGCGCCCATGTGGTGCGGGCCGAGAACTGCATGGAAGGCGTGCCCGAGATGCTCCATTCGGTGCAGGTCGAGGCGACCTTCCCCGACGGAACCAAGCTCGTCACGGTCCATCATCCGATCCGGTAGACACCGGAGAGGACAATGCTTTTCCGCCATCCCTCCAAGGAGCCCGCCGCATGATCCCCGGAGAACTGTTTCCCGCCGATGGCGAGATCCTCTTGAACGCGGAACGGGCGCAGATCACGCTCGTTGTCTCCAACGCCGGCGACAGGCCGGTGCAGGTAGGCTCGCACTACCATTTCGCGGAGACGAACCCCGCGCTCGAGTTCGACCGTGAGGCGGCGCGCGGGATGCGTCTCGATATTCCCGCCGGAACCGCCGTGCGATTCGAGCCGGGTCAGACTCGCGAAGTGAGACTTGTGTCCTATGCCGGCTCCCGCGAAGTCTATGGCTTCAACGGCCGGATCATGGGCAAGCTGTAGCGGCCTCGACAACAGGAGACAGACATGCCGCTCGCCTTGCCCTTCACCAGCCTCATGGCGCTCTACTGGCAGACCGGCCTCATGGTCGCGGAGGCGCAGACGGTCATGACGCTGCGCACTCTGGGCATGATGGGCGTGCTGACGCCGCACCCGCTCGAGAACCAGCGGATGGTGGCCGAGAAGAGCGTGGCCTTCGCACAGGCCGCTCAGGCGGCCACGGCGGCGGCCATGCAGGGCAAGCGCCCCGACGAGGTGGCCGCGGCCGCGCTGCAACCGATCCGGCGCCGGACCCGCGCGAATGCCGCGCGGCTGACCCGCGCGGCGAAACGACCGAAGGCCTGACATGACGCGCCCGGTTTGCCGCCGCGCGAAGGGACCCCGCCGCAAGGGGCCTGTCTCACCGGGCGGCAGACTGTTCGGCATCCGCGTCGGGCAGGGGCGGCAGGCTCCGCAGATAGAGGATCACGGCGGCGAGATCCTCCTCCGTCATGCCGGCGAAATATCCGTAGGGCATGGGCGGCAGCATTGCCGTGCCATTGGCATGGAGGCCCTTGGTAATCATCGAGGCGATCTCGGCGTCGCTGTAATCGGCGAGGCCATCGGGATGGCTCGTGAGGTTGGCGGCGATCGAGGTGCCCCAAGGCCCGTGGAATTCGAACCCGCCGCGCCCGAGGTCGGTGTCGATCTTCGGCCCCGTGGGGCCCATCGGCGTGTGGCACTCCATGCAATGCGCGACCGGGCCCGCGAGATAAGCCCCGTAGGCTGCCGTGACGCCGCGCGGAGGCGCCTCGACATGGTCGACCGGCGGACCGTAGGCCGGGGGCAGGGGGATGCGGTAGACCGAGGCGGGAAGCGCGTTCTCGACCGGCGCGAGCGTCCGCAGGAACATCACGATCGAGTCCAGATCCTCGTCGGACAGGCCGCGATACATGGAAAAGGGCATCGGCGGCCCGATCAGGCTGCCGTCGGGGCGCAGGCCTTCGCGGATCGCGCGGGCAAGCTCGGCGTCGCTCCAGCGGGCGATCCGGCCGGCGGGTGTCAGATTGGGACCGACCGCCGTAAAGGCCGGGTTGTCGTCCACCAGCCGGCCCGCCAGTTCCTCGGCCATGATCGGGCCCTCGGGCCCGAGCGGCGTGTGGCAGTTGCCGCAGCCCGCGGGACCGCGCACGAGATAGGCGCCCCTCTCGACCGTGGGGCCTGCGGTTGCCATACCGGCGCAACAGGCAAGAACGGGAATAATCCCGCGCACAAGAACGTGCCGCTTCATCATTCTATCCCTTACTCAAAATATGTCCGGGTCTCTCCCCGCAGCGGCGAGAATGAGCCGCTGCGCACCCGGGACGCGGGTGTATCGCGCCGCACCTGCCCTTGTGTCAATTCGCCGCATGGGGCGAGCCCGCCTCACCCCCGCTACCGCTAAGGAGGGTTCATGCCTGCTTCCATCTCCCGTTCGACCTATGCGTCCATGTTCGGCCCCACCACCGGCGACAGGCTGCGGCTGGGCGACACCGAGCTTGTCATCGAGGTCGAGCGCGACCTGACCACCTATGGCGAGGAGGTGAAGTTCGGCGGCGGCAAGGTCATCCGCGACGGCATGGGCCAGAGCCAGCGCACCCGGGCCCAGGGGGCGATGGACACGGTCATCACCAATGCGCTGATAGTGGACTGGACCGGGATCTACAAGGCGGATGTGGGCCTCCGCGACGGGCGGATCGCGAAGATCGGCAAGGCGGGCAACCCGGACACCCAGCCCGGGGTGGACATCGTGATCGGGCCCGGCACCGAGATCATCGCGGGCGAGGGGCGGATCCTGACCGCGGGCGGCATGGATGCGCATATCCATTTCATCTGCCCGCAGCAGATCGAGGATTCGCTCCATTCCGGCATCACCACCATGCTGGGCGGCGGGACGGGCCCCGCGCACGGCACGCTCGCCACCACCTGCACGCCGGGGCCCTGGCACATCGGGCGGATGCTGCAGGCGGCGGATGCCTTCCCGATCAACCTCGCCTTCGCGGGCAAGGGCAATGCCAGCCTGCCCGCGGGGCTCGAGGAGCAGGTCCGCGCCGGCGCCTCGTGCCTGAAGCTGCACGAGGACTGGGGCACCACGCCTGCGGCCATCGACTGCTGCCTGTCGGTCGCCGACCGGATGGATGTGCAGGTGATGATCCACACCGACACGCTGAACGAGAGCGGCTTCGTCGAGAACACGCTGGCGGCCATCGGCGGGCGCACGATCCACGCCTTCCACACCGAGGGCGCGGGCGGCGGCCATGCGCCCGACATCATCAAGGTGGTCGGTGCCGCGAACGTCATTCCCTCCTCGACCAATCCCACCATGCCCTACACCGCCAACACGGTGGAGGAGCATCTCGACATGCTGATGGTCTGCCACCATCTCGACCGCTCGATCCCCGAGGATGTGGCCTTCGCCGAGAGCCGCATCCGCAAGGAGACCATCGCCGCCGAGGATATCCTGCACGACATGGGCGCCTTCTCGGTGATCTCGTCGGACAGTCAGGCGATGGGGCGGGTGGGCGAGGTCATCACCCGCACCTGGCAGACCGCGCACAAGATGAAGGTGCAGCGCGGGCGGCTGGCCGAGGAGACGGGCGCCAACGACAACCGGCGCGTGCGGCGCTACATCGCGAAATACACGATCAATCCGGCCATCGCGCATGGGCTCTCGCGCCACATCGGCTCGGTCGAGGAGGGCAAGCGGGCCGACCTCGTGCTCTGGCAGCCTGCCTTCTTCGGGGCGAAGCCCGATCTGGTGCTGCTCGGCGGCATGATCGTCTGCGCGCAGATGGGCGATCCGAACGGCTCGATCCCGGCGCAGCCCTACTATTCCCGCCCGATGTTCGGCGCCTTCGGCGGCGCGCTGCATGCCTCGGCCGTCACCTTCGTGTCGCAGGCGGCGGAGGAGGACGGGGTGGGCGAGCGGTTGCGGCTGCAGAAGGGCACTCTCGCGGTGCAGGGAACGCGCGATATCGGCAAGGCCGACATGAAGCTCAACGCGCACCGGCCTTCCATCGAGGTCAATCCCGAGACCTACGAGGTGCGTGCCGACGGCGAGCTTCTCCCCTGCCAGCCGCTGGCGGAACTGCCGCTTGCGCAACGCTACTTCCTCTACTGAGGTGCCCGACGCCCGCCTCAATGCACGATCCAGAGCCGCCTCGGGCGGGATGGGGCCGCAGTCACCGCTGCGGGCAGGCAGCGCACCTCCTGCGTCACGCTCTCGCTCCAGTAGCGGGGGTCTGCGAGGACGGTTTCGGGCAGGCGGGCGGCGTCGAACAGGCGGAACCGCCGCTCGGCCACTTCGGCGCGGAAATGGCGGCCTTCGAGCCCGCTGTCCGGCCCGGCAAGGATGGTCGCGCACAGCCGTGCCTCGCGCAGCCGGAGCCGGGCGATGGCCGCCCGCACCTCGGCCAGTTCGTCTGCCGGGTTTGCCGCGTCCGCCTTGTGCATCTCTGCCCCCGTTGCCAGTCTGTTCCGTGAGACATATCCGGCCCTCCCTTAACGAATCGCTGATGCCGGAGCAGAGAAAGGACCTTCGATGACCGAGCTTCCCCAGGCCCGCCGGCTTCTGAAACAGGGCGAATGGACGGGCCCCGCCGCGGGCTGCGTGCGGCTGGGCTATGACGAGCGGTTCCTGCGGCGCAAGCGGCTCGTGACCGAGGCGGGGGACGGCTTCCTCGTGGATCTGGCCGAGACCACCAGCCTCGACGAGGGCTGCGCCTTCGAACTGGCCGACGGCCGCCTCGTCGAGGTGCGCGCGGCCGCCGAGGAGGTGGTGGCCGTCACCGGCCCGATCCTGCGGGCGGCCTGGCACATCGGCAACCGGCACACGCCCTGCCAGATCGAAGCCGACCGGCTGGTGATCCGCCGCGACCATGTGCTCGAGGAGATGCTGCGCGGTCTGGGCCTCACGCTCACGCCGGGAACCGAGCCCTTCCGCCCCGAGGGCGGGGCCTACGGCCATGGGCGCACGCTGGGCCACGACCACGGGCCGGCGCAGGGCCATGGGCACGATCATCCGCATGTCCATGTGCATATCTCGCACAAGCCCGACGAGGACGAGACGCCCGACGCCGATCCGGCATGAGTGCGGCGCTTCTCAGCCTCGTCCAGTGGCTCTCGCCCGCCTTCCCGACGGGAGCCTTCGCCTATTCGCACGGGCTCGAATGGGCGATCTCGGAGGGCGAGGTGCGGGATGCGGCCTCGGCTCGCCGCTGGATCGCCGATGTGCTGCGCTTCGGCGCGGGGCGGACGGATGCGATCCTGCTCGCCCACGCGCTGAGGGGGCACGATCCCGAGGCGCTCGCGGATCTGGCCCGCGCGCTTGCCCCCTCGGCCGAGCGGCTGCGCGAGACCGAGGAGCAGGGCGCGGCCTTCGCGGCCACGGTGGCGGCGCTCACAGGGC
>NZ_MABH01000155.1 GCF_001720585.1 Cereibacter johrii
CGGTGAGGATCGCGGTGGCGCCGGCGGCGAGCGCCGCGGGCACGAAGCTCGCGCCGTGGCTCCGGGAGCCGGGCAGCGCCGCGAAGAGGGTGCCGGGGCGCACATGCCGGCTGTCAACCGCGAGGCCGGTCACGGCGATGTCGCCTCCGCGGCCGCCCGCGGGCGTGAGCCCGAGCGCCGAGAGTGTTGCTGCGCGATCCGCCATCAGCGGTCTCCCTGTCAGTTGCGCACCGCTGTTATCCGATCCACGGGCGGGGCTTCAACCTTGGGGCGCAGGCCGAGGAGCGGCGCCGTGCGGCGGATGATCTCGGCGGCCACGGGCACGGCGGTGTAGCCGGCCGTCCGGCGCGGCTCGGGGCCCGAGGTCTCGACCGGCTCGTCGAGCGTGACGATCAGCACATAGCGCGGGTCCGAGGCGGGGAAGATGGAGGCGAAGGGGTTCACCACCTTGTCGTGGTAATAGCCGCCGCGCGGGTTGGGCTTGTCGGCGGTGCCGGTCTTGCCCGCCACCTCGTAGCCCTCGACGTCGCCGTAGGAGGCCGTGCCGCGCGTCACCACCTGTCGCAGCATCGAGAGCGAATCGCGCGCGACCTCGGGGCGCATGGCGCGCGGGCCCTGCGGACGGTCGTTCTGGTGGAGGAGGGTGGGCTTCACGGTGATGCCGCCGTTCGCGATCGTGCCGTAGGCCGCGGCCAGATGCATCGGGCTCGCGGCGAGCCCGTGGCCGTAGGAGGTGGTGATCGTGGTGATCTCGGGCCATTTCGCGGGGACGAGCGGGCGGGCATAGGGCGCCTCGACCAGCTCGACCGGGGTCGGATCGAAGAAGCCCAGCGATTTCAGGAAAGCCTGCTGGCGCAGTCCGCCGATCTGGAGCGCGAGCCGCGCCACACCCACGTTCGAGCTCTTCACGATCACGTCGGTGACCGACAGGAGCGGGCCGTAATTGTGGTTCTTGAATTCCTTGATGAGGAATCGGCCCCAGCGCATCGGCGCATTGGCATCGACGATGGTCTGCGCATTCACGAGGCCCAGCTCCATCGCCTGAGCCACGGTGAAGATCTTGAAGGTCGAGCCGAGTTCGTAGACCCCCTGCACCGCGCGGTTGAAGAGCGGGCTGTCGCCGGGATCGGCGTTGCGGTCGACGAGGGGCGCCGGGCGGTCGTTCGGATCGAAGTCGGGCAGCGAGGCGAGAGCCAGGATCTCGCCGCTGTGCGCCTCCATCAGGATCGCCGTCGCGCCCTTGGCGTTCATCATCTTCATGCCGGCGCCGAGAACCTCGGTGATGGCCGCCTGCACGGTCAGGTCGATGGAGAGCTGCAGCGGCTCTCCGGCTGCCGCCGGATCGCGCAGCCGCGTGTCGAGCGCCTTCTCGATGCCGGCCGTGCCGATCACTTCCGCCGAATGGACGCCCTCGGCGCCGAAGCTGGTGCCGCCAAGCACATGGGCGGCCAGCCGGCCGTTGGGATAGAGGCGCATCTCGCGCGGGCCGAAGAGCAGGCCCGGATCGCCGATGTCATGCACCTGCTGCATCTGCTCGGGCGAGAGCTTCTTGCGGATCCAGAGGAAGCGGCGGCCGTCTGTGAAGCGCTTGGCCAGATCCTCTTCGTTCAGTTCGGGGAAGATCGCCGCAAGCTCGCGGGCGACCCGGGCGGGATCCACCATGTCCTGCGGGTGGGCATAGAGCGAATGGGTCAGCAGGTTCGTGGCGAGGATCCGGCCCGAGCGGTCGGTGATGTCGGCCCGCTGGTTCAGGATCTCGGCCCCGCTCGCCGCGGCGCGCGGCTCCATGGGCTGGGTCGAGGCCAGAAGCCCCATGCGGGCCCCGATGACGGAGAAGGCGAGGAAGAAGCTGAGGCCGAGCAGGAGGAGCCGGCCCTCGGCGCGGTTGCGCGCCTTGTCGCGCATCGCCTCGTGGCGGATGCGGCGGTTCTCGCGCTCGATGGAATCGGGATTCTCGCCCTTGGCGCGGGCGTCGAGGATCCGGGCCAGGGGGCGCAGCGGCGTGCGGATCACAGCGGCTCTCCCACTTCGCCCGAGATGTCGCCCGGCCGCAGATCCTGCGGCGTGACCACCTGGAGCGGATCCGGCGGATAGGAGACCTGCGCGGCCGAGCCGAATTGCGCGGCCTCGAGCGGCAGGAGGCCCAGACGGTCGAAGTTCAGCGCCGCCAGTTCGCGCAGCCGGTCGGGACGGTTCAGATAGGCCCATTCCGCGCGCTGCACCGAGAGCGACTCGCGCAGGGTCGCGATCTCGCGGTTGAGCGCCGAGACGTCCTTGAGCGCCTGCTGCGTGGCATAGTTCTCACGGTAGGCCCAGAAGGCCAGCCCCATCACGGCGAGGAAGGTGAGGACATAGAGCACGGGGCGCATTCAGCGGCGTCCTTTCTTCGGGATGAGCGGGGTGCCGAGCGCCTGCGGATCGACCTTTCCCGCGGGGGCGTCCGTGCGGACACCCACCCGCAGCCGGGCCGACCGGGCGCGCGGATTCTCGGCGAGTTCCGCCTCGTCCGGGCCGATGGCACGACGCAGCGGAAGAGTGAAGCGGGGCGCGTCGGCGCGCGTCTCGGGGGCGTAGCGGTTGCCCTGCCCCTCGCCGCCCGAGCGGAGCTGGAGGAACCGTTTCACGATCCGGTCCTCGAGGCTGTGGAAGGTGACGACGGCGAGCCGGCCGCCGGGCTTGAGCGCGCGCTCGGCCGCCTCGAGCCCCTCGACCAGTTCCGAGAATTCGGCATTCACCGCGATGCGGATCGCCTGGAAGCTGCGGGTGGCCGGATGCATCTGGCCGGGCTTCGGCCGCGGCAGGCAGCGGGCCACGATCTCGGCCAGGGCGAGCGTGCGGGTGATGGGTGCCGCGGCGCGGGCCTCGACGATGGCGCGGGCGATGCGGCGCGAGGCGCGCTCTTCGCCGTAGTGATAGAGAATGTCGGCCAGCGTCTCCTCGGAGGCGGTATTGACCAGATCGGCGGCGCTTTCGCCCTCCTGGCTCATGCGCATGTCGAGCGGGCCGTCCTTCTGGAACGAGAAGCCGCGCTCGGCCAGATCGAGCTGCATCGAGGAGACGCCGAGATCGAGCACCACCCCGTCGAGGGGCGCGCCCGCATGACTGTCGAGTTGCGAGAAGGTGCCCGCCACGAGGCGCAGCCGGTCGCCGTAGCTTCCCGCCCAGGCGGAGGCCATCTCGAGCGCGAGCGGATCGCGGTCGACGCCGATCCCCCGGTCCGCGCCCGCCTCGAGAAGACCCCGCGCATAGCCGCCTGCCCCGAAGGTGCCGTCGAGCCATGTGCCCTCGACCGGCGCCACCGCGGCCAGGAGCGGACGCAGCAGCACCGGGATGTGGGGCCGGCGCTCGGTGTCGGCCTCGGCCATGGGTCAGAGCCCCGTATCTTCGAGCAGCGAGAGCATGTCCGCCCCCGGAGGCAGGAGCACCTCCTCTTCGGCGGCGAGCTCGGCTGCGTAGGTGTCGGCCTTCCAGATCTGGAACTTGTTGAGCGTGCCCGCGAAGGTGGCCTCGGTGCCGCCCTTCAGCTCGTCGGGCGAGATGCCCAGCTTCTCGCGGCCCTTGGGCGGCAGCACGATCCGGCCGTCCTCGTCGAGCTCCATGTTGAGCGCGAGGGTAATCATGTTGCGTTCGAGATAGCGCCGCTTGGGCGTGCCCATGGGCAGGCTGCGGATCCGTTCCTCGATCCGCTCCATCTCGGAAATGGTGTAGCACTCGACATAGGAGCGGTCGCCGCCATAGACGAGCACGAAGCTCGACCGGCCGCCGGAAAATTTGGGATCGCCCGCTTCGATGACACGACGGAAGGGGGCCGGGATCGACACCCGCGCCTTGGCGTCAACCTTCTGGTTGTATTCGCCTCTGAACGCCTCCGCCACTTCCCTGCGGCTCCTTCACTGTCCGGTGCCGTCCCGGGAGGCGCAACGCGCACCCCGGAAACGAAAGCGGCGGATCGAGCGGCTGCCACTGCCCGATCCGCCGTGCCTGTCCCATCGCTGGGTGTCCAACTGCGCACACACACCTGGGGGGATGTCTGCTCGCATGCGCGCCGGATCTGTCATTGGATGAAAGCGGGTGCCTGTATGAAGCCTGCTTTTCGCCTGTTCGGGGTCTGTCGCCCCTGTTCACTGTCCCGTTCTCATCTCGTGAGCTAGGGATGCCATGGGATTTCATGGGACGCAATGGGCAGATTGGGCCGGCAGGCGCCAAAGCGCGGGAAGCCGCTGACGGTCATCGAAGCGGCCATGTCGAGCTGCACAATCTGCAACCACAGATATAGGGAGTCAGAACTCCCCTACTCCGAAATATTGTGTAAAAGGCGCGGATTGTCCCGTCCCACGATTTCCCACAGGGAATCGCGGCTGCAGCGAATTTGCCACATGTTCGGTTAAATTCGTCCGGGCAGGTCGCCGCCTGACGGTGCGAATCGCGGGGATGTGAGCAGCTTTGATTCCTCGGGATCGGCACATGAGGGCCTGTGTTCCATGGAATCCCGGAGAGGCACCAGCGGCCGGGCGCCTTTCCCACGATTTCCCGGAAGCCCGTGTCTTCCGGGTCGCAGTCCGGCCGCGGGAGGGCCTTGCGGACTCAATCCCATGATTTCCCGTGGCCTTGCGGCCATCCCCTCCCCCGACCGGGATCGCGCCGGGAAAGCCCTCGCGCCCGGTGGGCGCGCAGCCTCGGCCGAAGCCCGCCCTTTCGGGGCGGCTTCGGACGGCTCACAGGCCAGATGAGGAAGGTGGCTCCCTCCCGAGCAGGGGGCGGGAGCCGGGGGCGTCCGGCCTCAGGCCATGCCGCCCGCCACGAGGCGGCGGGCGAGATCGGCATAGGCCTCGGCGATCGGCCCCTCGCCGGCCGCGACGGGGCGGCCCTCGTCACCTGCAAGGCGGACCGACAGATCGAGGGGCAGCTCGCCCAGGAACGGCACGTCGAGGCGCCTCGCCTCCTCCGCCACGCCGCCATGGCCGAAGATATGGGCCTCGTGGCCGCAGTTCGGGCAGACGTAGCTCGACATGTTCTCGATCAATCCGAGAACCGGCGTCTTCAGCTTGCGGAACATGTCGAGCGCCTTGCGCGCATCGAGGAGCGCCACATCCTGCGGCGTCGAGACGACGATGGCGCCCGTGACCTGCGTGCGCTGGCAGAGGGTGAGCTGGATGTCCCCCGTTCCCGGCGGCAGGTCCACGAGCAGCACGTCGAGCTCGCCCCAAGCCACCTGCCCCAGAAGCTGCTGGAGCGCGCCCATCAGCATCGGGCCGCGCCAGATCACCGCCTCGTCCTCCTTCAGCATGAGGCCGAGCGACATCATGGTGACGCCATGCGCCGAGGGCGGCAGGATCGTCTTGCCGTCCGGCGAGGCGGGGCGGCGGTTCACGCCCATCATGCGCGCCTGCGAGGGGCCATAGATGTCGGCATCGAGCAGGCCGACCTTCCGACCCTGCCGCGCGAGCGCCACGGCGAGGTTCGAGGAGACGGTGGACTTGCCGACGCCCCCCTTGCCGGATCCGATCGCGATGATCCGGTCGATCCCCGCGATCGGCTGGGGCCCGGCAGGCTGCGGCGTCGGATGCTGGCCGATCTTGAGCGACGGTGCGGCAGGCCCGTGGGCGGTCATCACCGCCTGCACGCCCGCGATGCCCGGCAGCGCCCGAAGCGCCCGCTCGGCCTCGGCGCGGACGGGCTCCAGCGCACGGGCGGCCTCGGCGCTCGGCGCCTCGATCACGAAGCGCACCGCGTCGCCCTCGACGGTCAGCGCACGAATCAAATCTCTCGAAACGAGCGTGCCCCCGTCCGGCAGCGGGATGCGGTCGAGGACCGCGAGGACGGATTCACGAGCGATCGGCATGGCCTTCTCCTTTGACCCAGGCGGGCCTAGCTTGCAGGGCTTGGACAAAAGGACAAGCCCGCGTTTTCAAAGCGCCCTCGAAGCGGGCGAAGCGCCTGCAAGAGCGCGCAAATCCGGGCGGGAGAGCCATGCAGACGCCGCATGGCAGCATTGCCCATGCGGCGCATTGTGCAGATGCAGCAAATGGCCCATGTTTGCCCTAACAGCGCGACGGAGACGTCACGAACGAACCCGGTCCGCGCAGTCTAGACGAACCTGAGGCAGATGAAATGGCTTACGCAAACACCACCCGTATCGGGCACCACGGTCTGGGAGACCGTGTTTCGGCCCTGGTGGCTTCGGTGAAACTCGCTCTCGCGCAGCGCCGGATCTACCGGCAGACCGTGCGCGAACTGAACTCGCTGACGACCCGTGAACTGGCCGACCTCGGCATCCACCGCTCGATGATCACCCGCATCGCGATGGAAGCCGCCTACGGTCTCTGAGTTTCCTGCGAGGTCCCACCTCCTCCCGGGACCTGTAGCAGCAGCGGCGACGCCTCTCCTCCTCCCTGGTGTCGCCGTCCTTTCTTCCGAAGCGCAAGCTTCCCCCCTCTTCGAACGGCCTCTCCTCCTCCCTGGCCGATCGGAACCGCAGCGGCCCCCTCCTCCTCCCTGGGGTCGCTGCACCAGATCCGGGCATCGGGCCTTGCGCCCCCTGCCCACCGGACTTCGGCACTGCACCTCCTCCCGCGGTGCCGATGACCAAGCGGCGGCTCCCTCCTCCTCCCTGGAGCCGTCGCCCCCCTTCCGGGATCGGGCCTTGCGCCCCCTCCCACCGGACTTCGGTACTGCACCTCCTCCCGCGGTGCCGATGACCAAGCGGCGGCTCCCTCCTCCTCCCTGGAGCCGCCGCCTCCCCTTTCGGACCGGCGTTCCCTCACCGGCCCAGATCGAACGGCGGCGCCTTCCCCAGGGTGCCGCCGTCTTCGTTTCCCTGACCGGATTTCTTCGCTCGATGAGGGACTTCCCCTTGCGCACGCCCCGTGCGCGGGCATAGTCGGCCCGTTCGGGCGGAGGGTCTCATGCGTCTTTCCCTGCTTTCGGCGGCGCTGGTGGCCGCTCTTGTGGGCTATGGCTCGACCATCGCTCTCGTGCTGGCGGCCGCGGCCGCGCTGGGGGCCACGGAGGCGCAGACGGCAAGCTGGGTGCTGGCGATCTGCCTCGGCAAGGCCGTGGGCAGCGCCTTCCTGAGCTGGCGGAGCCGTGTGCCGGTGATCCTCGCCTGGTCGACGCCCGGCGCCGCCCTAGTGGCGGCCACCGAAGGGATCACGATGCCCGAGGCCGTGGGCGCCTTCCTACTGGCGGGGCTGCTGATCGCCCTGACAGGCGCGCTGAAGCCGCTCGGCCGGGCCGTGGCCCTGATCCCCGACGGGATCGCGGGCGGGATGCTGGCCGGCGTGCTCCTGCCCTTCTGCCTGAAGCTCGCCGGGACGGCCGAGGCTCTGCCGCTCCTCGTCCTGCCCGCCATCGCGGTCTTCGCCCTCGTCCGGCTCTGGAACCCTGCGCTGGCCGTGCTCGCGGCGCTGGCGGGGGCCAGTGCGCTGGCCTTCGCAGGCGAGGCCACGATGCCGGTGCTGCCGCTGACGCTGCCCACGCTGACCTTCATCCCGCCGGCCCTCGATCCGACGGTGCTGATCGGACTGGGTCTGCCGCTCTATCTGGTCACGATGGCGTCGCAGAACCTGCCGGGCTTCGCCGTGCTGCGGGCCGCCGGGTACGAGCCTCCGGTGCGCAGCGCGCTGACGGTGACGGGCGGGCTCTCGGCGCTGACGGCGCCCTTCGGCGCGCATACGGTGTCGATGGCGGCCATCACCGCCGCGATCTGTCTCGGCGACGAGGTTCACCCCGACCGGAGCCGCCGCTGGATCGTGGGGCTCGTCTATGCGGCCGTCTGGGTCGGGCTGGGACTGTTCGGCCCGGCGATCCTCGCCTGCATTGCGGCCCTTCCGCCCGCCCTTGTCACGGCGCTGGTGGGGCTGGCGCTGCTCGGGCCGATGACAGGCGCGCTCACGGCGGCCTTCGCCCACCCCGAGCAGAGGTTCGCCGCGGTGGTGACGCTGACCGTCACCGGATCGGGCATGGCCATTGCCGGGATCGGAGCCGCCTTCTGGGGGCTCGCCGCGGGGCTTGCGGTCCATGCGACGGAGCGCGCGGCCCGCAGGGGCTGAGCCCGGCCCCGTGCGACCCCTCTCGCTAGAAGGGGATGTCGTCGGCCTGATGCGCCGCCACCACGAAGCGGGCCACGACCTTCTTCGCTCCCGCCTTCTCGAAATCGATGTCGAGCTTGTCGCCCTCGATCCCCATGACATGGCCATAGCCGAACTTCTGGTGGAAGACGCGGTCGCCCTCGGCGAAGGCCGAGACGGCCTCGAGGTCGATGGTGACATGGCGCGACTCGCGCGGCTGGGCCATGGGGCGGCCGCCGGCACGGGTCTGCATCCGCTTCCAGCCGGGCGAATCGTAGACATCGGCCCGCAGGGCCTGCGCTTCGAGCGAGGAGGCCATGCCGGCCGCCCCGTAGCCGCCGCCATAGAGGCCCGGCGGGGTCAGCACCTCGACATGTGCCGCGGGCAGCTCGTCGATGAAACGCGACGGAAGCTGGCTCTGCCACTGGCCATAGACCCGGCGGTTGGCTGCGAAGGAGATGGTGCAGAGCTGCTCGGCGCGGGTGATGCCCACATAGGCCAGCCGCCGTTCCTCCTCGAGCCCCTTGAGGCCGGTCTCGTCCATCGCGCGCTGTGACGGGAACAGCCCGTCCTCCCACCCCGGCAGGAAGACGACGGGAAACTCCAGCCCCTTGGCCGCGTGGAGCGTCATGATCGTGACCTTGTCGACCGATTCCTCGGTCTCGTTCTCCATGATGAGGGCGACGTGTTCGAGGAACCCCTGCAGATTCTCGAACTGCTCGAGCGCCTTCACCAGTTCCTTGAGGTTCTCGAGCCGGCCCGGCGCCTCGGGCGTCTTGTCGGCCTGCCACATGGCGGTGTAGCCCGACTCGTCGAGGATCTGCTCGGCGAGGCGGATATGGTCATGGTCGCGGTCGAGCGTGATCCCGTGCCAGCGATCCATGCCGTCGACGAAGGCGCGGAGCTGCCCCGCCCCCTCCCCGCCGATCCCGCCGCGGGCCAGAAGGCTGCGCGCGCCCTCGAGAAGCGAGGTGCCATGGGCGCGGGCCTCGCGCTGGATCTCCTGCTGGGCCTTGTCGCCCAGTCCGCGCTTCGGCTGGTTCACCACCCGCTCGAAGGCCAGATCGTCGTCCGGGCTGACGGCGAGGCGGAAATAGGCCATCGCATCCCGGATCTCGAGCCGTTCGTAGAAGCGCGGGCCGCCGATCACGCGATAGGGCAGCCCGATGGTCAGGAACCGGTCCTCGAAGGCGCGCATCTGGTGGCTGGCGCGCACGAGGATCGCCATGTCGTCGAGGCGGAAAGGCCCGAGGTCGCCGCGGCCGCGCTGGAAGCTCTCGACCTCGTCGCCGATCCAGCGGGCCTCTTCCTCGCCGTCCCAATGGCCGATCAGGCGGACCTTCTCGCCCTCCTGCCGCTCGGTCCAGAGCGTCTTGCCGAGCCGGCCCGCATTGGCCGCGATGATGCCCGAGGCGGCGGCGAGGATATGCGGGGTCGAGCGGTAGTTCTGCTCGAGCCGGACCACCTGTGCGCCGGGAAAATCCTTCTCGAACCGCAGGATGTTGCCCACTTCGGCCCCGCGCCAGCCGTAGATCGACTGGTCGTCGTCGCCCACGCAGCAGATGTTGCGGTGCGTCTGCGCCAGAAGCCTCAGCCACATGTACTGGGCGACGTTCGTGTCCTGATATTCGTCCACGAGGATGTAGCGCAGCCAGCGGCGATATTGCTCGAGCACGTCGGGGTGCGTCTGGAAGATCGTCAGCACATGGAGCAGCAGGTCGCCGAAATCGGTGGCATTCAGCTCGCGCAGGCGCTGCTGATACTGGTCGTAAAGCTCGGTGCCGCGGTTGTTGTAGGCCGACGCCTCCGAAGCCGGCACCTTGGCCGGCGTCCAGGCACGGTTCTTCCAGTGGTCGATGAGGCCGGCCAGCATCCGGGCGGGCCAGCGCTTCTCGTCGATGTTGGCCGCGACGATCAGCTGCTTGAGCAGCCGGAGCTGGTCGTCGGTGTCGAGGATGGTGAAGTTCGACTTCAGCCCCACCAGTTCGGCATGCCGGCGCAGGATCTTGACGCTGATTGCGTGGAAGGTGCCCATCCAGGGCATGCCCTCGACCTGCCCCAGGAGGCGCGCCACCCGGTCCTTCATCTCGCGCGCGGCCTTGTTGGTGAAGGTCACGGCGAGGATCTCGTTCGGCCGCGCCTTGCCCGAATCGAGCAGATGCACGATTCGCGCCGTCAGTGCCTTCGTCTTGCCGGTGCCCGCCCCCGCGAGCATCAGCACCGGTCCGTCCAGCGCCAGAACCGCCGCACGCTGCGCCGGGTTCAGCTCGTCGATATAGGGACGCGGGCGCGCGGCCAT
The DNA here is from genome assembly GCF_001720585.1 of Cereibacter johrii. Lineage (GTDB taxonomy): Bacteria > Pseudomonadota > Alphaproteobacteria > Rhodobacterales > Rhodobacteraceae > Cereibacter_A > Cereibacter_A johrii. The sequence goes on from NZ_MABH01000155.1 coordinate 10,369, forward strand.
GGCGCGCTGGCTGAGCGGCACGGCCGCCTCGAAGGCTTCGCTTTCATCGAACTGGCTCATGCCCGCCAATCTAGCCTGCCTCGGCCCGGAGTTAAAGAAGTGTTCTGCAATCGTTCACAAAACCTGTTCGGACAGGCGCAGGATCGGTCAGATTTTCTTCCCGGAGGTCGCCCTTGTGGTATTGCGCCGCACCGCGGCACCACTAGAGTTCGCGCACCAGCCTGAATGCCCGGAGGTGAATGCATGGCCGAGTTCCGAAAGATCCTCATCGCCAACCGTGGTGAGATCGCCATCCGGGTGATGCGGGCGGCAAACGAGATGGGCAAGAAGACGGTCGCCGTCTATGCCGAGGAGGACAAGCTCTCGCTCCACCGGTTCAAGGCGGACGAGGCCTACCGGATCGGCGAGGGCCTTTCGCCCGTGGGCGCCTATCTCTCGATCCCCGAGATCATCCGCGTGGCGCAGATGTCGGGCGCCGACGCGATCCATCCGGGCTACGGGCTTCTGTCGGAGAATCCCGATTTCGTCGAGGCCTGCGACGCGGCAGGCATCGCCTTCATCGGCCCGAAGGCCGAGACGATGCGCGCGCTCGGCGACAAGGCCTCGGCCCGCCGTGTGGCCATGGCGGCGGGCGTGCCGGTAATCCCGGCGACCGAGGTGCTGGGCGACGACATGGAGGAGATCAAGCGGCAGGCGGCCGAGATCGGCTATCCGCTGATGCTCAAGGCCTCGTGGGGCGGCGGCGGGCGCGGGATGCGTCCGATCACTTCCGAGGCCGAACTGGCCGACAAGGTGCGCGAGGGCCGGCGCGAGGCCGAGGCCGCCTTCGGCAACGGCGAGGGCTATCTCGAGAAGATGATCCAGCGCGCGCGCCACGTCGAGGTGCAGATCCTCGGCGACAAATATGGCGCGATCTACCACCTCTACGAGCGCGATTGCACCGTGCAGCGGCGCAACCAGAAGGTCGTCGAGCGCGCGCCGGCCCCGTATCTCACCGAGGAACAGCGGGCAGAGATCTGCGAACTCGGACGCCGGATCTGCGCCCATGTGAACTACGAATGCGCGGGCACGGTCGAATTCCTGATGGACATGGACTCGGGGAAATTCTATTTCATCGAGGTCAATCCGCGGGTTCAGGTCGAACATACCGTCACCGAGGAGGTGACGGGCATCGACATCGTGCAGTCGCAGATCCGCATCGCGGAAGGTGCGACCCTGGCCGAAGCCACCGGCTGCCCGAGCCAGGAAGACATCAAGCTCTCGGGCCATGCGCTGCAGTGCCGCGTCACGACCGAGGACCCGCAAAACAATTTCATTCCCGATTACGGCCGGCTCACCGCCTATCGCTCGGCCACGGGCATGGGCATCCGGCTGGATGGCGGCACGGCCTATGCCGGCGGCGTCATCACCCGCTATTACGATTCTCTCCTCGTGAAGGTGACAGCCTGGGCCCCCACGCCCGAGAAGGCCATCGCGCGGATGGACCGGGCGCTGCGCGAGTTCCGCATCCGGGGCGTGGCCACCAACATCGCCTTCGTCGAGAACCTGCTGAAGCACCCGAGCTTCCTCGACTATTCCTACACGACGAAATTCATCGACACGACGCCCGATCTCTTCAACTTCAAGCCACGTCGCGACCGGGCGACGAAGATCCTGACCTACATCGCCGACATCACCGTGAACGGGCACCCCGAGACGGCGGGCCGCGTTCGCCCCTCGGCGGATCTGAAGGATCCGAAGGCGCCCGAGCCCAGGGGCACGCCGCAGCCCGGCACGCGCACCCTTCTTGAGGAGAAGGGCCCGCAGGCGGTGGCCGACTGGATGGCCGCGCAGACCCGCGTGCTGATGACCGACACGACGATGCGCGACGGCCACCAGAGCCTTCTCGCCACCCGGATGCGCTCGATCGACATGATCAAGGTCACGCCGGCCTATGCGGCGAACCTCGGCGGCCTCTTCTCGGTGGAATGCTGGGGCGGCGCCACCTTCGACGTGGCTTACCGCTTCCTGCAGGAATGCCCCTGGCAGCGGCTGCGCGATATCCGCGCCCGGCTGCCCAACGTCATGACGCAGATGCTGCTGCGCGCCTCGAACGGGGTCGGCTACACGAATTACCCCGACAATGTGGTGCAGGAATTCGTCCGGCAGGCGGCCGAGACCGGCGTCGACGTGTTCCGCGTGTTCGACTCGCTCAACTGGGTCGAGAACATGCGCGTCGCGATGGATGCGGTGATCGAGGCCAACAAGGTCTGCGAGGGCACGATCTGCTACACGGGCGACCTGCTCGATCCCGACCGCTCCAAATACGACCTCGCCTATTACGTCGGCATGGGCCGCGCGCTGCGCGATGCGGGGGCGCATGTGCTGGGGCTGAAGGACATGGCGGGGCTTCTGAAGCCCGCCGCCGCCCGCGTGCTGGTGAAGGCGCTGAAGGAGGAGGTGGGCCTGCCGATCCACTTCCACACCCATGACACGAGCGGGATTGCGGGCGCCACCGTTCTGGCCGCCTGCGATGCGGGGGTGGATGCGGTCGATGCCGCGATGGACGCCTTCTCGGGCGGCACCTCGCAGCCCTGCCTCGGCTCGATCGTCGAGGCGCTGAAGCACACCGACCGCGACACGGGCCTCGACATCGCGGCGATCCGCGAGATCTCGGATTACTGGGGCCAAGTGCGCCAGCAGTATGCGGCCTTCGAATCGGGCCTGCCCTCGCCCGCCTCCGAGGTCTATCTGCACGAGATGCCCGGCGGCCAGTTCACCAACCTCAAGGCGCAAGCGCGTTCGATGGGGCTCGAGGAACGCTGGTCCGAGGTGGCGCAGGCCTATGCCGACGCGAACCGGATGTTCGGCGACATCGTGAAGGTCACGCCCTCGTCGAAGGTGGTGGGCGACATGGCGCTGATGATGGTGGCGCAGGGGCTGACGCGGGAAGAGGTCGAGGATCCGGAGGTCGAGGTGAGCTTCCCGGAGTCGGTCGTGGACATGCTCAAGGGCAATCTCGGCCAGCCCCATGGCGGCTGGCCCGAGCCGATCCTGAAGAAGGTGCTGAAGGGCGAGGCGCCCTCGACCGAGCGGCCGGGCGCGCATCTGCCGCCCGTCGACATCGCGGCCGCGCGCGAGAAGCTCCTGTCGGAGATCAAGCAGGGCGACGACGATCCGCTCGACACGGCTGTCGATGCCGAGGATCTGAACGGCTATCTCATGTATCCGAAGGTCTTCACCGACTACCGCGCCCGTCACAGGATCTACGGGCCGGTCCGGACGCTGCCGACCCGGACCTTCTTCTACGGGATGGAACCGGGCGAGGAGATCTCGGCCGAGATCGACCCGGGCAAGACGCTCGAGATCCGGCTGTCGGCCGTGGGCGAGACCTCGGACGACGGAGACGCCAAGGTGTTCTTCGAGCTGAACGGCCAGCCGCGGGTGATCCGCGTGGCCAACCGGGCGGTCAAGGCCAAGACGGCAACCCGGCCCAAGGCGCAGGATGGCAATCCCTCCCATGTCGGCGCCCCGATGCCGGGCTCAGTCGCCTCGGTGGCGGTCTCGGCGGGCCAGAAGGTGAAGCCGGGCGATCTCCTCGTCACCCTCGAGGCGATGAAGATGGAGACCGGGCTCCATGCCGATCGCGCGGCCACCGTGAAGGCCGTCCATGTCGGACCCGGTGCGCAGATCGAGGCGAAGGACCTGCTGGTCGAACTCGAGGACTGAGCCTCTCGGAAGCTGCCAGCGCCCCCCGCCTTACCGGGCGTGGGGGCCCTTTCCCGACCAACGCTTGCGCGCGGGAGCGGGCCGAGGCGCCGGGCCTGCTCCCTTGCGCGGGTGCCGGGACAGCCCGGCGTGAGCCGCTCTCCCCGCCCCTTGCGGCCGAGCTTCGTGAGCGCCGGAGTCTCCGCGTCACGCCCAGCTCCAGCCAGCGGACCCTCTCCGCAGTCCGAGGCGGCCGCTGCTCGGACGTGACCCGACACGGGCGGAAGCCGGCAAACGATCCATTCACCCCTCCGCGTCGGCCAGGGTCTCGTCGCTTCACTTGGGTCCGACGCAGGCGGCAGCAGGCGAGCGGCGCAGGGTTCGACAGCCAATCAAGAGGCAGACACGTCGCGGCCGGCGCGCTCCGGATGGCCCCTCCCGGGGGCAGCGCGGATGGGCGGCGGGAGAAGGCATTTCCGCCTCGGAAGCGGACCCTGGCCACCTGCCCGCCGGCCCTTTCGAACTTTTTTCTGCCGGGCCGAATTTTCCCCTTGCGGCCGCCCGCGGCTCTTTATAAATCCCCGCTCACCCAAGGACGCGGGCGTAGCTCAGGGGTAGAGCATTACCTTGCCAAGGTAAGGGTCGTGAGTTCGAATCTCATCGCCCGCTCCAAAAACTCTCGCTGGATCAGCGAGTTGAAAACGGAACCGCTTCGGCGGTTCTTTTTCGTTTCAGGCTTGAGGCGCCCTGCGCGGCGCTTCCCCGGGCATCCTCGGGAACGGCTGGCAGCACCCCCTCATCTTCTCCTTCGCGCCGGGGGTCGCCGATCCGCAAGGCCGCGAAGGCCCGGCGGTGACGGGCGCGGACAGTTTGCGGCGCGGGCGATAGAATCAGTCCTGCGCCCTCCGGGGAACGAGCGGCCACGACAGGGGGCGACCCCGCGGGCCTTGCGCAGGGATTTCCCAGCAACGCCAGCCGCTTGAGCCGGCGCCCACCCGCGGCACCCGTGCCGCTGCAAAGCCGCCGGCCCACGCGCTCTCCTCTTCCCGGCGAGGCTGGGACAGGCTATATGCCGCGCATGACCCAGCTCGACCTCATCCGCAACTTTTCCATCGTGGCGCATATCGACCACGGCAAATCCACCCTCGCCGACCGGCTGATCCAGTTGACGGGGACGGTGGCCGAACGCGACATGAAGGCCCAGATCCTGGACTCGATGGAGATCGAGCGCGAGCGCGGCATCACCATCAAGGCCAACACGGTCCGGATCGACTATCCGGCGAAGGACGGCCAGACCTATGTGCTGAACCTGATCGACACGCCCGGCCACGTCGACTTCGCCTATGAGGTCAGCCGGTCGATGCGCGCGGTCGAGGGCTCGCTTCTGGTGGTGGATGCGTCGCAGGGGGTCGAGGCGCAGACGCTGGCCAACGTCTATCAGGCGCTGGATGCCGGGCACGAGATCGTGCCGGTGCTGAACAAGATCGATCTGCCCGCGGCCGAGCCCGAGCGGGTGAAGAGCCAGATCGAGGATGTGATCGGTCTCGACGCGTCGGAGGCCGTGCTGATCTCGGCCAAGTCGGGCTTGGGCATCCCCGATGTGCTCGAAGCCATCGTCCACCGCCTGCCGCCGCCGAAGGGCGACCGTGACGCGCCGCTGAAGGCGATGCTGGTGGACAGCTGGTATGACGCCTATCTGGGCGTCGTGGTCATGATCCGGGTGATGGACGGCGTGATCCGCAAGGGCGACCGGGTCAAGATGATGCAGACGGGCGCCGTCTACGGCATCGACCGCCTCGCGGTGCTCAAGCCGCAGATGGTGGACATTGCCGAACTCGGCCCCGGCGAGATCGGCGTGCTGACCGCCTCGATCAAGCAGGTGCGCGACACGCGCGTGGGCGACACGATCACCCACGAGAAGAAGGGCTGCGCGGCGCCCCTGCCCGGCTTCAAGCCGGCGCAGCCGGTGGTGTTCTGCGGCCTCTTCCCTGTCGATGCGAACGATTTCGAGGCGCTGCGCGAGGCGATCGAGAAGCTGGCGCTGAACGACGCCTCCTTCACCTACGAGATGGAGACCTCGGCCGCCCTCGGCTTCGGCTTCCGCTGCGGCTTCCTGGGCCTCCTCCATCTCGAGGTGGTGCGCGACCGGCTGGAGCGCGAATACGATCTCGACCTCATCACCACGGCCCCCTCGGTGGTCTATCAGATCTACATGAAGGACGGCACGCTGCAGGAACTGCACAATCCGACCGACATGCCGGACCTGACCTATGTCGATCATATCGAGGAGCCGCGGATCCGCGCCACGATCATGGTGCCGGACGAATATCTGGGTGATGTGCTCAAGCTCTGCCAAGACCGCCGCGGCATCCAGCTCGACCTGAGCTACGCGGGCGCGCGGGCCATGGTGGTCTATGACCTGCCGCTGAACGAGGTGGTGTTCGACTTCTACGACCGGCTGAAGTCGGTGACGAAGGGCTATGCGAGCTTCGACTACCAGATCACCGGCTATCGCGAGGATTTCCTCGTGAAGATGTCGATCCTCGTGAATGACGAGCCGGTGGATGCGCTGTCGATGATGGTGCACCGCGACCGGGCGGACATGCGCGGGCGGGCCATGGTGGAAAAGCTCAAGGAGCTCATCCCGCGGCACATGTTCAAGATCCCGATCCAGGCCGCGATCGGGGGGCGGGTCATCGCGCGCGAGACGATCTCGGCGATGCGCAAGGACGTGACGGCCAAGTGCTACGGCGGCGACGCCACGCGGAAACGCAAGCTTCTGGACAAGCAGAAGGCGGGCAAGAAGAAGATGCGCCAGTTCGGGAAGGTCGAGATCCCGCAGCAGGCTTTCATCAATGCCCTGAAGATGGACAGCTGAGGCGGATGCGGCGCCCCCCGGGCGCCGCGTCACGAGCCTTACATCCCGGTTTGCGCCTCGCGCGATTCCTGGCTGATGGCGGTGCCGGCTGCGGAGAGATCCTGGCCCGCGCCCTCGACGGTTTCGCAGGCGGCGAGACCCATCAGGGCGATCAGCGGCAGCAGGAGGAAAGACGTCTTCATGGTGAAACTCCGTGGTTGCTGGGCCCCGAACGCACGAAAGCCGGCAGGCGTTCCCGAAGAAGTCTGCGCTTAATCCCTCCTTAAGAGTCCTGTGGCCAACTGGCCCCATGACCGAGATCGTCCTTGCCCTTTTCCTGACGGTTCTGGCGGCGCTGAGCGCGGCTCCGGTTCTCGTGCGCGACAGGCCGTCGGCGGCACGTCGACGGCTGAAGGCGCCCCGGGCGCTGCACTGGCGGAGCGGTCGCCGCGGGTGTCAGGCCGCGTCGGGGCCCTTGATGACCAGCACCCAGAAGGCATAGCCCCCAAGAAGCAGGAAGATCACGGCCCAGATCGGGCTGTGAAGCGCGAAAAGCTCCACTCCGGACCAGGCGATCGGGAAGATCGCGGTGAGCCAGCGGCGCCAGGCGGCGCGGAAGAACGGGTGGTTGGGGTCGATGAGCTGCATGGGGCGGAGCCTACTCCGCCCCCCGCCGCCCGGGTAGCGCGAAGTTGCCGCAGTCTCTTCGCGGGAAGTTCGGGGCGCAGCGGCGCCTTCCGGGGCGCGCGGCCGTAGGGGGCCGCGCTTGCGGTGCCCGGGGTGCCGCATTTCGCCGCGCTTGTGGCAAGGGGTGGCGCCGCTTAGGCTTTCCGGCAGGAGAGGAGGGCAGCCATGACCCAGATCGACCCGGCCTTCACCGGCCAGACCGTCATCACCACCTTCGAGATGACCCCCGGCACCTGCGCCGATCTGCTCGAGGAGCTGCAGGCGACACTCGACAGCTTCATCCGGCATCAGCCGGGCTTCATCTCGGCAAGCCTGCATGTGAACGACGCCCAGACCCGCATCGCCAACTATTCGCAATGGCAGCGCCGCGAGGATTTCCAGGCGATGCTCCGCACCGCCGAGATGCGCGAGCGCACCCGCCGCTTCGCCACCCTCTGCCGCAGTTTCGAGCCGGTCATGTACGAGGTGGTCGCGGGCTACTGACGCGCTGGCCGGGGCCTGCGCCACACGCTTCCTCATCTTTGTCGGGGGCGCGGACCCGAAGCCCCGCCTGCGGCGTTCGACCTGCAACACGGGGAGAAGATCATGGAAGAATTCATCCAAGGGGTCGGAATCGTCGGGCTCGTGGTGCTGGCCCTGGTGGGGCTCGCCGCCGGCTGGATCGCAAGCACCGTCGCAGGCGGACGCCATCGCGGGCGCTACATGATCATCGGCCTTCTGGCGGCTCTTGCGACGCCCTTGCTCCTGCTGGCGCTGGGTGTGACGGTGCTGGCGGCCTCGGGCCTCGTCGCGATGGTCGTGGCGGCCCTGATCGGCGCGGCGGTGGTTCTCTTCCTCGCCAAGCTCATCTTCGACTGAGAGCCTCAGAACTCGAGCCAGAGGCCCAGTTTCAGCGCAGGCTCGGAAGCGCCTTCGAGGGGCAGGATCAGGCCCATCTCCAGCTTTGCAGGCCGCGCGAGATCGTAGACCAGCGTGGTCGCCAGGCGGGCGTCGAAGCCGGCGTCCCGACCGTATTCCAGCTGAAGCTGCTCGATCCACGTCAGCCGGTCGCGCGGCGAGAGGCCGAGGGTCAGCTCGGCCTTCGCGCTCGTCTCGGGCACGAGATAGGCCACGGTCGCGACCGTCTGCGCATCGAGGCGCTGCTCGAAGGTCACGTTGCGCCCGGTGACGATGCCGCGCATCTCGAGGGCCAGCCAGCCGAGCCCGAAGCGCGTCTCCATCCCCCTGCCCCAGGCGCCGCCCAGTTGAGCCAGTGGCGCCAGCGCACCGTCGAGTCGGACGGCGCCGAGCCCGGCCGAAGCGGCGATCCGGTGCGGGCCCCTCTCCCATGCCTTCTGCGCCCAGAGGATGAGCTTGCCGTCTCCCCGCCCCGACCGGCCGGCATCGAGCCCAAGCGTGATCCGCGGCGTGAGCCCGTACTCCGCCCAGAGCCCGGTCCAGCTCTCGCCCGCGCCGTCCTGCTGCTGTGAGAGCGTGAGAAAGACCCCGCCCTTTTCGCGCGCCCAGGGCCCCGCGAGGCCGGAGGCGGGCGCCGCCATGATCCCGGCAAGCGCGAGGGAGGCGAGAGCGGTGCGCATCGGACGAGCCCTCCGAACCCCCGCCAGCCTGATGCGCCGTGGTTAACGACGGGTTAAGACCCGCAGGCCACCCTCGCCGCATCGAGCCGCCCGACCTTCCCTCCGCAGGCGACGCCCATTGGCACGAGCGATTCTACGGCATCACGCAAAAGCGGCCTGTCTAACGGGGCCGACAGCTCTCGTAACGGAGCCATCCTCCCGGCGGCTTCCCTCCTCCGTGGCCCCTGCGGCGCTTTTGGCCCCTGCCGAAGCCTGCCCTGCTCAGTAGCTCCGGCGGCGCTTGTAGCCGGCGCCGACGCCTGCGCTCCTCCGCGGCCCCGGCGGCGCTTGTCGTCGCTGCCGGCGGTTGCCCTGCTCAGCGGCCCCGGCGGCGCTTGTTGCCGCCGCGCTGGCCCGCGCGGCCGGCCGTGCTGCGGCCCGAGCTTTTCACCGCAGCCTCGGCCGCCTCCTCGACGGCCGTCTGGCGCGCCAGCGGATCGTCGGAAATGGCCAGCTCGACCGCTTCGAGCCGCTTGATCTCGTCGCGCAGCCGCGCCGCTTCCTCGAATTCGAGGTTCTCGGCCGCCTTCCGCATCGAGACGCGCAGCCCGTCGAGATGGGCGGCGAGGTTCGCTCCGACCATCGGCTTGTCGACCTTGGCCGTGACGCGGCTCTGGTCGGTGTCGCCCTGCCAGAGGCCCGCCAGCACATCCTCGACGTTCTTGCGCACCGTCTGCGGCGTGATGCCATGCGCCTCGTTGTAGGCGATCTGCTTCTCGCGCCGCCGCTCGGTCTCGCGCAGCGCCCGCTCCATGCTGCCGGTGATCCGGTCGGCATACATGATGACGCGCCCGTCCGCGTTCCGCGCCGCGCGGCCGATGGTCTGGATCAGCGAGGTCTCGGAGCGCAGGAAGCCCTCCTTGTCGGCATCGAGGATCGCCACCAGCCCGCATTCCGGGATGTCGAGCCCCTCGCGCAGGAGGTTGATCCCCACCAGCACGTCGAAGGCGCCGAGCCGCAGGTCGCGCAGGATCTCGATCCGCTCGATCGTGTCGATATCCGAGTGCATGTAGCGGATGCGGATGCCCTGCTCGTGGAAATATTCGGTCAGATCCTCGGCCATGCGCTTGGTCAGCACGGTGACGAGGACGCGCAGCCCCGCGGCCGCGACCCTGCGGATCTCGTCCAGCAGGTCGTCGACCTGCATCTCGACGGGGCGGATCTCGACCACCGGATCGAGCAGCCCCGTGGGCCGGATCACCTGTTCGGCGAAGACGCCGCCCGCCTGCTCCAGCTCCCACGCGGCAGGCGTGGCCGAGACGAAGACCGACTGCGGGCGCATCGCGTCCCATTCCTCGAACTTGAGCGGCCGGTTGTCCATGCAGGAGGGCAGCCGGAAGCCGTGCTCGGCCAGCGTGAACTTGCGCCGATAGTCGCCGCGATACATGCCGCCGATCTGCGGCACGGTGACATGGCTCTCGTCGGCGAAGACGATGGCATTGTCGGGGATGAATTCGAACAGCGTCGGCGGCGGCTCGCCCGGTGCGCGCCCCGTCAGATAGCGCGAGTAGTTCTCGATGCCGTTGCAGACGCCGGTGGCTTCCAGCATCTCGAGATCGAAGTTCGTGCGCTGCTCCAGCCGCTGAGCCTCGAGGAGCTTGCCCTCGTTCACGAGCTGGTCGAGCCGCTGGCGCAGCTCGCGCTTGATGCCCTGGATGGCCTGCTGCATCGTCGGACGCGGCGTCACATAGTGCGAATTCGCATAGATGCGGATCTGCTTGAAACTGTCGGTCTTGGCGCCGGTCAGCGGATCGAACTCGACGATGCTCTCCAGCTCTTCCCCGAAGAAGGAGAAGCGCCAGGCGCGATCCTCGAGGTGGGCGGGCCAGACTTCGAGCGAATCGCCCCGCACGCGGAAGCTGCCGCGTTGGAAGGCCTGGTCGTTGCGGCGATATTGCTGCGCCACCAGCTCCGCGATCACCTGCCGCTGATCGTAGCTCTCGCCCACGATCAGATCCTGCGTCATGGCCGAATAGGTCTCGACCGAGCCGATGCCGTAGATGCAGGAGACGGAGGACACGATGATGACATCGTCGCGCTCGAGCAGCGCCCGGGTGGCCGAGTGGCGCATCCGGTCGATCTGCTCGTTGATCTGCGATTCCTTCTCGATGTAGGTGTCCGAGCGCGCCACATAGGCCTCGGGCTGGTAGTAGTCGTAGTAGGAGACGAAATATTCCACGGCATTATCAGGGAAGAAGCCCTTGAACTCGCCGTAGAGCTGCGCCGCCAGCGTCTTGTTCGGGGCAAGGATGATCGCCGGGCGCTGGGTCTCCTCGATGATCTTGGCCATCGTGAAGGTCTTGCCGGTGCCGGTCGCCCCGAGCAGCACCTGGTTCTGCTCGCCCCCCCGCACCCCTGCGGCAAGTTCGGCGATGGCTGTGGGCTGGTCGCCCGCGGGCTGGAACGGGGTCTTCATCTCGAAACGCCGACCGCCTTCGAGTTTCGGGCGGGTCAGCACCTCGGGACGGTGCATCGGCAGGGTCGTATTGTTGTGCGGCATGATGATTCCCTTCAGCCGCCTAGATTTGATCCGTTTTTGTTCGCAAACAAGGGTGGAGCGGCAGCTTCTTTACCTTCAATTAACCCAAGACCGCTAGAAAGGCAGGGCAAGCAGCAGAACGCTGTCGGTCGGTTGCACCCCACACCCCACCCACCCCTCCGTGATCGATCGACAGCCGCTTGCCCCGCGGTTGCGGGTCTTGATCTGCGACGGAAAAGCCGCCAATAAACACGGCATCTGTCAGGGAGCATTTCATGCGCGCGCGTATCTATCAGCCAGCCCGAAACGCCATGCAGTCCGGGACCGGGAAGGCCAAGGGCTGGGTGCTCGTGTTCGAGAGCCGCGAGGCGCGCGACATCGACCCGCTGATGGGCTGGACCTCGTCGGCCGACACGCAGAATCAGGTCGTCCTGCATTTCGACAGCCGCGAGGCCGCGCTCGACTATGCCAAGGCGCACCGGATCGAGGTCGAGGTGACCGAAGCGAAGCCGCGCAAGGCCAACATCCGCCCCCGCGGCTACGGCGAGAATTTCGCGACCGACCGCCGCGGCGCCTGGACACACTGAGGCCCCGCGCCGGGCCGCGCGGCCCTGCCCGATGGGCGGCCGCGCAGCACTCCGCGCCCCTTGAAGGCATCCGGCGCCGCGGGCGGACGGCGAGGCCCCATCCGCATGACCGGCCCCGGGTCGCCGGAAGACCGCGCCCCACCCCGGTTTCCTCCACCGCCACGGACGACCGGCACTTCGCCCTGCAGGGACAGGGGCCGTCGGACGAGGCGCAGGCGCGCCCCTTCTCCCCTTGGTCCCGCGCCGCATCCGTGGCATCGGAGAGGTTCGCAAACCGCAGGTTCTTCATGCCGTCCGCCGACATCGACATCCGCCGCGACGATCCCACTGATCCGACCTTCCAGCCGATCTTCGTGCGCCATTTGACCCTCATGCGCGAGACCTCGCCGCCCGAGAGCGTTCATGCGCTCGCCCCCGCCGACCTCGCGGTCCCCGGCGTCTTCTTCTACGGGATGCGCGTCGGGGGCGCCCTCGTCGGCATGGGCGCCTTCAAGGCCATCGACGCCGCGCACTGCGAGATCAAGTCGATGCATGTCCTGTCCGAGGCGCGGGGACAGGGCCTTGCCCGGCGCCTCCTCGAGCATCTGCTGGCCGAAGCCCGCGCGGCAGGCTTTCTCCGCATGAGTCTCGAGACCGGCGTCGAGCCGCCCTTCGCCCCCGCGCGTCTCCTCTACGAGCGGGCGGGCTTTGAGATCTGCGGCCCGTTCGAGGGCTACTGGAACGATCCGAACAGCGTCTTCATGACCCGCAGCCTCTGACCCCTTGCGCCCCTTCTCCGACTGACGCAAAAGAACGGGACGCGGGCTCATAGCTCAACTGGATAGAGCAGCCGACTTCTAATCGGCAGGTTGAGGGTTCGAGTCCTTCTGGGCCCGCCATGTGCCACGCAAGTGGCTGACACTCCCCGATGTTTACGCTCCCGCAGGGTCGCGTTTTACAGGATGCCCTTCGGAGATCACCCGGCGGCGGTCGGCCCGGCGTGTGTATTCCTGCACCTCGAGCAGAGTCGTGTGCCCCACCCAAGACTGCATGACGAGCACCGAGGCGCCATGTTCGGCCAGAGCATTCATGCGGTATTTGCGCAATCCGTGGGCGGTCTGGCCTTCGAGCCCCGCCTCCCGCGCGGTGGCCGAGGCCCACTGGCTGACGCCCTTCTGCATCCTGGACTTGCCGTAGTCCGTCAGAATGTAGACCAGCGATCCGACTGGCAGGCAGCGCATCAGATCCGCGCGCTGCCCGGTCCCCTTCTTCTCCGCTGTCGCACTTGCAGCCATCGTCGTGTTCTGGCCCTGATAATCAATGAGCCTGGACCCTATCGATGGATGCTTTTCAGCATGCCTCGGACGATGACTCCATGCGCGGGCCGCACCGGCAGGATGCCCGGGACGACCAATGTTCGCATCAGATGAACCGTGAACCTTCGAACTGTTCAGACGGAAGATGCGTAGTTTGCCTTTCGCGCACCGAAGCGTGATGCCCTCCCCTTACAGGGCGAGTCCCTTGGGTTGCAAGGGACCGGGGTCGGGCAGAGGCTTCTCTGCGCCGGCCCCCTCGATCATGCGCCGCAAGTCCGGCTCAGGGCCTCGATCAGCATGCGCGGTTGGACGGGCTTCCCGATCACCGTGACATCGGTCAGGCTCTCGCCGCCCGCAAAGTCGAAGGTCCTGTAGGCCGACGTGACGATGAACGGGATCTCGAGCGCGCGCAGCTTCTCGGCCACGGGGATCGAGGATTGCCCCCGCAGGTTCAGATCGAGCGACACCACGTCCGGGCGCGTCTCGTCCAGGATCCTCAGCGCGTCATCGACCGTGCCGACCGGCCCGAGGACGGTGCAGCCCACATCCTCCAGCATCAACTGCAGGTCGATGGCGATCAGGAATTCATCCTCGACGACGAGGACGCGCAAGCCCTGCGTCTGACGAGGCCCGGCCGGCTCGGTCAGCATGGTCCACTCCGTCAGGAGGTCTGGCTCGGAAAGCTCAACTTGGCCACGAAACCGTCAGGCTCATAGGATAGTTCCGCATGCCCGCGCAGTTCGAACTCGGTCGTGAACCTGATCAGACGGGTGCCGAAGCCGGTTCGGGAGGGTGCCGCTGCCCTGGGCCCGCCACGTTCCTGCCAGCGCAGATGCACTTTCGTCGGGCCGACCTCGTCCGAGACGACCTTCCAGTCCAGCGCCACGGTGCCACTCGCTGTGGACAGGGCTCCGTGCTTTGCGGCATTCGTCGCCATCTCGTGAAGGATGAGGCCCAGCGAGGTGGCCTGCGACGAAGAGAGCCGGACGACGGGCCCTTCCGCGATGGCGACAGCCGGAGCCGCCTCGAGATAAGGCTCCATCACGGCTGCGGCCAGATCCCGCAGCTGCGGCGTCTGCTTGTGCGACGCCACTTCGAGCGATCTCGCCAGAGCATCGAAACGTCCGAGCAGCGCCGTGCGATACTCGCCGGCAGTTCTGCCTTCGACGGAGGTCTGTCGGGTCAGGGCCTGCGTCACCGACATCAGGTTCTTGATCCGGTGATCGAGCTCGTTGATCTGGAAGTCCCGGGCGGCCTCCATCTGCCGCCGGACCGTCGCATCCACGATCGAGAGGAGGAGCACGCGCTGCCCATCGTCCGGGTGGACCAGACGCTGCGCGCTGACCAGCAGGGTTCGCGAACCTACGTTCGGAAATTCGGTCTTCATTTCGTAATCCGCGACGGACGCGCTCTTCGGGATCACGTTCTCGAGCAGCAGGCGCAGCTCGGCGACGTTCCACTGGCCGTTGCCGAGCTCGTAGAGCGGGCGGCCGATGGTGCTGTCCCGGTCGGTCGCGAAGGTCCGGTAGAAGGCCGGGTTCGCGCTGATGACGGTCAGATCGCCTGAAAGGACAAGCAGCGGATCCCGGATGGTATCGACGATGTCCTGAGCCTGCACATGCGACACACGCAGAAGGCGATATAGATCATCGAGGTCCATGGGGGGTCCTTGTCAATCGATCTGCTTTAATATTCGGAGCCATCATCGCAGGCGCATGGTGATCTTGTGGCACTCCCCGATGCGCGCATCAAGCAGCACCAATGCAGGACCGCGGGGCTGTGACCCCGAATGGCATGGGATCCGGCGCTCTGGAACCGGCGGCTTCGGCGGCGAGAGCGATTGCGGCCGCGGGATCGTCGACCGGGCGCGTTTCGCGCGGATGGCCGATGCTGGCGGAGCTGACGGGTCTTCAGCCCGCATCACATGTCCCGGATCCGGGCGCTCTTCGGACGGTTCCAGCTCGAGCCGGTGCGGCTGAACTCCTCGATCTTCAGGGAGCACGGAGGCGCAGGACCTCCTCGTCTCGAACCGAGAGCGGATCGCGGTGCTTCTCTGAATGCCCATTCTCTCGCCCCCGCCCTGCCCCGCCTGAGGCAGGCCCATCAAACTCGGCCTTGAGCGCAACCGGCTCCGTTGGGGCTGCATGCCTTGTGGGAAAACTGCCTGCCGGGCAGGGGAGTTTTCCGGTCTTCAAGGTCGTCGGACTTCTTCGGGAGGCGGCCCCGACTTTCGTCCGGTCCTCGAAAGCCGGTTTCCTGCTTTTGTCGATCCAATGGAGCGCCAGTCAAAACAGGAGACCGACGATGAGAACCCGCAACCTGCTCAAGACGACAGCCTTGGTCACGCTCTCCGGCGTGATGACCCTCGCACCGTGGAGTGTCAGCTTCGATGCCAGCCGAGGGTTCGTCTCGGTGCATGACGCCGTCGCGCAGGCGAAGGGCGGCGATGACCGTGGCGGGGACGACCGCGGTGGGGACGACCGCGGGGGAGACGACCGCGGTGGCGATGACCGCGGCGGGGACGATCGCGGCGGAGGCCGCCACGGGGGCGACGACCGGGACAAGGACCGGGACGAGGATGACCGGTCGAGGGGTCGCGGACGGTCGGGGGCGGACGACATCGATGGCCCGCGGGCGCGGTCCAAGGACGATGCGCACGAGGCGACGCTGCGGGACGGCTCGCGGATCGAGATCGAGAACGGCCGCTTCGAGATGAAGAACCCGGCCGGTCGCACCATCGTCGAGCGCCCGGCCACGCCGGCCGATGTCCGGCTTCTGGAGCGGGCCCGGCAAGGGGCCACCCTCGCCTCGGCACGCAAGCCGCAAGCAGCCCCTGCCCGCCGGGGCGCCGGCGGCGGCGGTGTCGTGGCCAAGCTGGAGATCAGCGGCCGCAACATCGAGGTCACCTATTCCGACGGCTGGAAGGAGGAGATCGAGAACGGTCGCTACGAGCTGAAGGACGACCTGAACCGCACCGTCATCGAGCGCCCCGCGCGGCGGGCCGACCGCGAGCGGCTGATGACAGCCGCAAGATGAGCGGGCTCAGGACCCTCCCCAGTGCCGATGCGCGATCAGCGCGGCCTCGGTGCGGTTCCTGACCTGCAGCTTCTGCAGGATCGCCGTCATGTAGTGCTTCACCGTCTTCTCCTGGAGGTCGAGCGCCAGCGCGACCTCCTTGTTGCTGCGCCCCTCCGCCACGAGCCGCAGGATGTCCTCCTCGCGTGCGGTCAGCTGGTCGATGGGCGCGGCTGCCCCCTGCGCCCGCGGCGACTTCAGCCGTGTGAGCACCTTGGCCGCCAGCGTGGGGGCCACATAGGTGCGGCCGGCGACCAGATCTTCCAGAACCGAGATCAGCTCGCGCGAGCCGATGCCCTTCAGCAGATAGCCCGCCGCCCCGGCCGCCAGCGCCTCGATCACCCGGTCGTCGTCCTCGGAGACCGTCAGCATCGCGATCAGCGGCGCAGGCTGGCGCGACCCGATCTCGCGCAGGGCCATCATGCCGCCGTCCGGCATGGAGAGGTCCAGAACCACCAGATCGGGGGCGAGCCGATCCGCAAGCTCCACCGCCTCGCGCCCCGAGGCCGCTTCGCCCACGACGTCGAAACTTCCGCTTTCCTGCAGGGTTCGCACGACGCCCGCGCGGAACAGCGGGTGATCGTCGGCCAGCAGGACGCGCTTTCGTGTCATCTCTCTCCCCCGGTCCATAGGGTCATGCCGATCTCGGCGCCACCCGTTGCAGAAATCCCCGTCTCGAAGCGGCCCCCGAGGCTCTCGATGCGATCCCTGAGGCCGCTCAGTCCGAGGCCGAAGGCCGGTCCTCCCGCGCCGAAGCCGCTGCCGCTGTCCGCCACGCGCAACTCGATGCGGGTCGCATCGCCGGTGATCGAGACGCGCAGGCCCGCGCCCCCGCCGTGGCGGCTGGCATTGTTCAGCCCTTCCTGAACGAAGCGGTAGATGCAGATGCGGGTGGCAGGCGTGATGCCCGCCTCCGGGACCGGCTCGATCCGCTCGTCCACGGCCTCGCCGGTCCGGTCGCGGTGCGCGGCGATCGCCATGCGGGCCACTTCGGCGGGAGGCTTCTCGGCGATGTCGGGCAAGGTCAGGCCACGCGAGATCCCCCGCACCTCCTCCATCGCCATCGCCAGCGCATCCCGCACGCTGTCCAGCTCGCGCCGGGCGGCGTCGCCCGCCTGCGCCTCGCGAAGATCGTCGAGCCGGAGCGCCGCGAAGGCGAGATACTGCGCAGGCCCGTCGTGCAGGTCGGCCCCGATCCGGCGCAGGGCATGTTCCGCGGTCGCCGTGGCCCGTCCCGCAGCCTCCTCGATGCGCAATCGCAGGTCGCGGTTGTGGTGGGACAGGCCGCGCAGCTCCCGAAGCCGGGCGTCAAGGTCGCGCTTCTGCGCCTCGATGGTCCGGCTGCCGCCCAGCACGATGAGGTAGAGCGCCGCCCCGAGGCAGGCGCCGACCACGATGACCGCCAGCCAGGCCGTCCGGCGCGAGGCGGCGAGATCGTCGGCGAGCTGCTGGTTGATCTCGTAGAACTCGGCCACCGCGATGATCTCGCCCGACCAGGCCTCCCGGATCGGGCTGTAGATCTCGAGCAGCGGCAGGCCCATCGCCGCCTCGCCCCGGTCTTCGGCGTCGCCCAGACGCTCGAACTCCGCCGTGACCCTGCCGGCCCAGGCGCCGCGCAGTCCCTCGGTCGGGGGGAAGGTGCGGCCGATCAGGGTCGCGTCCGAGGCCTCGACCACCAGTCCGCCGGGCTTCCAGATCTTGTAGGAGACGACGCGCTTGCCGAGCGGCGTGTTGGTGAAGATTTCCTCCAGCGCCCGCCGGGCATTGTCCGACAGGTGCTTGCTGCCGGCCAGTTGCTGGCTGATCGGAGAGATGAAGCTCTCCATGTAGAGAGCGGTCGAGGTCGCGGTGTTCCTGACCACGCTCGCCTCGATGCGCGCGCTGACGAAGAGGCCGACCAGAAGCGACGCCACGGCCAGCACCACGCCCCCCGCGAGGCCGAAGCGCGCGGCGAGGGACAGGTGCCGCCAGCGGCGGGCGATGGCTCGGGCGTAGGTCATGGCATCTTATCGCAGAGGCCGCCGGCCCGGCCTACGGGCTTTCGTCCGGGGGTCTGTCCATCCGTCGCCGCTGCCGCGACACCGATGGGCGGAAGAGCACGAAGCCACCGCGGGAAACGCAAAAGCTGGCTGGACCTTGATCGGACAGAGGGTCAAGGCTTGACACCAGCT
Organism: Cereibacter johrii; assembly: GCF_001720585.1. Lineage (GTDB taxonomy): Bacteria > Pseudomonadota > Alphaproteobacteria > Rhodobacterales > Rhodobacteraceae > Cereibacter_A > Cereibacter_A johrii. The sequence goes on from NZ_MABH01000155.1 coordinate 28,823, forward strand.
TCAGCAGCTGCGGCACTCCCGGACAGGGGTGAAGCCGGGTGATCGGCCCCCCGTGCGAGGCAGGCCGGCTCTCCGGCCTCCGGGTCGGCCGTCGTCGCTGTGCGGCGCCGGGCATGTCGGGCAGATGCGGGCTGACCGCGGGTGCGGTGCGAGAGGCTGATTTTCATGGGCCGGGCTTCCTGTCTTGCCGCAACGCACGGCCATGGCTTACAGAAGGCGGTCAACGACAGGCGGAGACCCTATGACCGATCCGTTTGCGTTTCTGGATCTCAGCGTGCCCATGGCGAAGCGCGTCGCGGCCTTCGACTGGGCGGCGACACCTCTGGGCCCGATCCGGGACTGGCCGCCTGCCCTCAAGGTCAGCGTGGCGATGACGCTGAACTCGGGCTTCGCGCAATGTCTGTGCTGGGGGCCGGACCACATCGCGATCTTCAACGACGCGTTCGTGCCGATCCTCGGCAACAAGGGCGATTGTCTGGGCTTGCCCTTCTCGGTGATCTGGCACGAGGCATGGTCTTCCATCGGGCCCATCGCGGCGAGGGCCCTGGCGGGCAAGTCCACCTTCATCAAGGATTTCCCGCTGTCGGTCCTGCGCAATGACCGCGGGATGGAGAAGGCCTTCTTCACCTTCTCCTACAGTCCCGTCGCGGACGAGGCGGGCGTGATCCGCGGCTTCATCGACACGGTGGTGGAAACGACCGATCGCGTCCGGTTCGAGCGCCGCGCCGCCATCAGCAACCGCGAGCTCGTTCACCGGATGAAGAATTCCTACGCTCTCGTTTCCGCCGTCGTGCGGCAGAGCGCGCGCCGGGCGGCGACGGTGGAGGACCTGACCGAGAAGCTGCTCCACCGCCTTGAAGACATGGGACAGGCGCAGAATATCCTGTCCCTGCGCGGCACCTCGCGGGCCACGGTCAACGAGGTTCTGGCCCGCGTCCACCGGCGGCTCGACGACAAGGGCTGCAGGTTCCTGGCCTCCGGCCCGGAGGTTTCCCTGACCGGCAAGCAGACGTTCGCCCTGACGCTTGCCATGTTCGAGCTGGCGACCAACGCGGTGAAATACGGCGCGCTGTCCGCGGACGAAGGGCGGGTCACGGTCGAATGGTCCGAAACCCGGGACGCAGGGGCCCGCAGGTTGCATTTGTCCTGGACCGAGCGCGGCGGACCGCCTGTCACACCTCCGAGGCATCGCGGCTTTGGCAGCTTCCTCGTCAAGCAGCTTCTCGCGGCCGAGTTCGACGGCACGGTCGAGGTGAGCTACGAGCCCGCGGGCCTCCACTTCGAACTGATCGCGCCCCTGGGCGGCGCCTGACCGGCCCGGCGACCACTCCGGACGGGCCGCAGCCCTTCGCCGGCCACTGTCTGGAAGCGATAGCAGTCTTTGCCATCGCGTCTGCATCGGCCCGCCGCCCTCTCGGGGGCGACTCCGGGCCTCTTCGGCTCAGGCGGGCGGCTTCGGTCTCCATCGCGGCCCGGCCCTCACACCGTGGGCACCGTGCCCCCGTCGATCACATGTTCCGTCCCGGTGATGCTCGCCGCCCGGTCCGAGGCGAGGAAGGCGATCAGGTTCGCGATCTCGGCAGGGGCGGAGGGGCGGCCGAGGGGGATGCCGCCGAGCGAGGCCATGATCCTGCGCTTGCCGTCCTCGAGATCGGTGCCCGCCTCGGCGGCCAGACGCTCGGCCAGCCGGAGCGAGGCCTCGGTCGCGATCCAGCCGGGCGCCACGCGCACCACGCGCACGCCCTTCGGCGCCACCTCCTTCGACAGGCTCTTGCTGTAGGCCGACAGCGCGGCCTTGGCGGCGGCATAGCCCGTCGTCGCTTCGGGCAGCGGCAGGAGGCGCTGGATCGAGGTGACATGGACGACGACGCCCGCCCCCCGCGCCACCATGCCGGGCAACAGCGCGCGGTCGAGGCGGACGGCAGGCATCAGGTTCAGGTTCAGCTCCGCCTGCCATTCCGCCTCGCCCAGAGCGGCGAAGCCGCCGCCCGGCGCAGAGGATCCGCCGAGCATATGGACGAGGATGTCCACCCCGCCCAGTCGGTCGCGCACCGCCGCGGCCACCGTCTCGCAGCCTGCAGGCGTCGTCAGGTCGGCGGCGACGAACATCTCCTCCGGCAGGTCGCCCGGGCGGTTGCGCGCCGAGGTCAGGACCTCCGCCCCGAGCTCGCGGAAAAGCGCGAGCGTGGCGGCGCCCGCGCCCTGCGTGCCGCCGGTGATGAGGGCGCGCTTGCCCTGCAGCGTCAGGAACCCGGTCATCCGCCGATCCTCAGATCGGCGATGCGGTCGCCCGACAGGCCGAAGGTGAAGGTCAGCACCGCCGGGCTGCCGGGGAAATCGCCGCTGACGCGCGCGCGGACCACGGTCTTGCCGCGGGCCTCGGTCACCTCCAGCGGTTCGGCGCGGTGGCGATAGGTCGCCTTGGCGGCCTTCCACCATGCCTCGATCTCGGCGGGGCCGCGATGGCTTCTCCCTTCGTCATGGACGATGGCGTCCGGCGCGAACGCCGCGGCAAAGCGCGCGCCATCCTGGGGCGCCTCTGCGGTGAAATAGGTCTCGATCGGCGCGGGAAGGGTCATGGGAAGCTCCTTTGCTGTGAGCCCCATCATAATCCTCGACGAAGAGCCCGATAATCGGGATAGATCGGCATCTGGAGATGACAGGATCGGGACAATCATGGAGAGCGGATTGAAGGGGCTCGAGGCGGTTCTGGCCATCGCGCGCAAGGGCTCGTTCCGGGCGGCGGCGCTGGATCTGGGCGTCTCGACCACCGCGCTGTCGCATACGGTCGGGCGGCTCGAGGCGAGCCTCGGCGTGCGGCTCTTCCACCGCACCACCCGCAGCGTGGCCCTCACCGAGGCCGGACGCGACTTCGTCGCCCGCATCGCCCCGGCCCTGACCGAGATCCGCGCCGCGATGGAGACGGTCCGGTCGCAGCGCGCAACGCCCTCGGGCATGCTGCGGATCAACGCCTCCGTGCAGGCCGGGCGGGCGGTGGCGCCGCTCGTGCTGGCCTTCCTGCGCCGCTACCCCGAGATGCGGGTCGATCTGGTGACCGAGGGGCGGCTGGTCGATATCGTGGCGGAGGGGTTCGATCTCGGCATCCGGCCCGCCGATCTGGTGCCGCGCGACATGATCGCGCTGCCGCTGGGCCGTCCCGTGCGCCATGCGGTGGTGGCCTCTCCCGACTGGCTGGCCCGCCATCCGGCGCCGCGCTCGCCCGCCGATCTGGATCCTGAAGAGTGCCTCCGCGTGCGCCTGCCGAACGGTGCGCTGCTGCGCTGGCCTTTCGAGAAGGACGGGGTGTCGCTGCCCTTCGAGGCCAGGGGCCGCCTGACGGTGGACGAGGCCGCCATCGCCCGTGCCGCCGTGCTGGACGGGGCGGGGATCGGATATGTCATCGAAGCGGATGTGGCCGAGGACATCGCCGCCGGCCGCATGATCCGCCTGCTGGAGGAGTGGACGCCCGACCGTCCCGGCTTCAGCCTCTATTACTCCGGCCGCCGCAACCCCTCGGCCGGCTTCACCGCCTTCCTCGCCCTCGTCCGCGAGAGGGAGGGGACATGAGGCGGGAAGCAGCCACCGACGCGAATCTTTCGGAGACGGGCCTCCGGGATCGGAAGAGGCCCTGTCTGTCCCGGGGCCGGATGCCGGCCGCGCCGATTTCGCCTTGTGGATAGTGCCCCCCCGGAGGGTTTGGCTAGGATGTCCGGGGCGAACATCCGTCTTCGGCCTCGGCCGGAACGCTCCGCAGGGGGAGGCTGTGACGATGAGGCGTCATCGACTGGCAGTTGCTGCCGCCGCGCTTTGCTTTCAGACCGGCGCGCCGGCGCAGGCAGAGATGAGCGACAAGGACGCGGCCGTGGCGGCGCTGGCCCTGCTTGGCGTGGCCGCGCTCGCCCACAACAGGCACCATTGCCGCGAGGGCTATGCCCCGCAGGGCGGCGACCGGATGGCCGAGTTCGAGCGCGGCTATCGCGACGGTGTCCACGGCCATGCCTACACCAGCCACGGCAGCACCGTGGATTATGCCGAGGGCTATCGGGCCGGCGACAGGGAGCGCGAGAACAGCATGGCGCATCGCAGGAACACCACGGCCGCGAGCAAGGCTCTGCCGATGGCAAACCAGGGATGTGCGAGGATCGTCGCGCAGAACTTCGCAGTCGGCACCCATCAGGTGCATATCATCCGGGCCCGGTCGCCCGCGAAGCACGAATGGCAGATCGAGGCGGCCGTGGGCCACAGCCACATGGTCTGCAGGATGCGCGACAGCGGCGAGGTGATCGAGGTGCGCGGCGGGCGCCTCTGACCCGCCTTTCCCTGTCGGAGAACCGCCATGCCCGATCCCCGCCGCCCGTCCCGACTTGCCGCAGGCATCTTCCTGTCTCTTGCCCTCGCTCAGGCGAGCCCCGCACAGCCCACCCGCACCGAGACCGTGCCGGCCCCGGCGCTCGTCGCAGGCACGATCCTGAAAGGCACCCTGCAGGGCGACGAGAGCAGGATCTATGCGGTGGACGGCGCGGCCGGGCAGACCCTGTCGGTCGATCTTCAGACCTCCAACGCCAGCCTCTCCTTCACCGTTCTGCCCGAAGGATCTCAGGAGGCGCTGTTCGATGCCTCCACCTCCGGTCCTGTGGCGGACATCCCGCTGCCCGCCCCCGGAATCTATCTGGTGCAGGTCCATCTGATGCGCAGCGCCGCCCGGCGCGCCGAGGGCGCCCGCTATGCTCTGGGGATCGGCCTCGCCGGGGCGGATCTGGCCGACGGCCTCGCTGGGGGGCCGGACTGGTGGCAGGTATCGGGGATCCGCGAGGGCGCGCTGAACGTCCGGTCAGGGCCCGATGCGCGCTACGGCGTGGTGGGCAAGGCGCAGAACGGCGAGCTGGCGCAGAACCGCGGCTGCCGGATGACCGGACCGGCCCGCTGGTGCAGCATCCGCGTCGCCGGATCGGGGCTGCAGGGGTGGGTCGCGGGACGGTATCTGATCGAAGGGGCCGCCCCTGCCGCGGCCGAGGTGCCGGAGGGCGGCCCGAAGGGCAATGGCGTGCCCTTCGATGCCGCCGGCACCGCCCGCTGTGCGCAGGCCCCGGACGCGGCGCTGGGCCCCTGCCCCTTCGGCGTCGTGCGCGAGGGTCCGGGCAGGGCCGGCGTCTGGATCGCCCTCGGCGACGGGACAGAGCGCGCCATCCTGTTCGAGGGCGGCCTCCCGGTCTCGGCCGACGCGGCCGCGCCGCTGAGCTTTTCGAAGGAGGGCGACCTGTTCACGATCACGGTCGGCGCGGAGCGCTACCAGTTTCCCGAAGCGGTGATGAACGGCGGCTGACGAAGCTCGCGCCTTCGGCTGCCGGTTCCTCGGGCGCGGGCCTCGCATCGGCACGGACCGGGGATCTGAGGCCGGCACCCGGCGGGGCAGAGCAACCCTTCGCTGCCCGAGGCCACCACCGTCCCGCACAGAGCACCTCGAAGGCCCGAGATCGCCCGGTTGCCACTGCCGGAAACCGGCGCGGTCCGGGTGGAAAGCCCTGCCGCACCCGCAGCATCGGAAGAGGTGGCTCCGACAGGCGCCTCAGAAATGAAAAACGGGCGGCCGAGCCGCCCGTTCTTGCCTTGATGTCGACCTGCCGATCAGGCGAGAGCGAGGTTCGTTGCCGATTCGCGGCCGTTGCGGTCGGTTTCGAGATCGAAGGTCACGGCCTGGCCGTCATTGAGCTGACGGATGCCGGCGCGCTCGAGGGCGCTGATGTGGACGAACACGTCCTTCGAGCCACCCGCCGGAGCGATGAAGCCGAAACCTTTGGTGGCGTTGAACCATTTCACGGTGCCATTGGCCATCGTGGTATTTCCTTATCTTGACGCCATCCGCTGTATGCGATGGCCCGGCCCAGTCTCGTCAGAGTCGCAACTGAAGCCGCAAGGAAACAGAAGGTCGAAAGAGATGCTTTGCCCCGCCTGTATGACAGAAACCGAGCGGCAAAACAACCTTTGTCGAGCGACCGGCCCCTGATCCCCTCACGGCGGCAGGCGGATGGCCGCGCATCGACCCCGTCCAGACCCTCGCGAGGGACGCTCGTCCAGCCTCTGCGGCCCGGAGGCCGGGGCTCTCTCAGGCACAGGCTCTTGCCGCGCGGGGCCCTCCCGTGGGGTGAGGGACAGAGGCGGATCGGTGCAGCCGATGTCGCACCTTCCCGCAAAGCGCAGGAGCATGTGGAGCTGTGGCCGCCTGCCATACCGGCGCCGGGCGCCGCCTGTTCGACGACGACGGACCGGCGTCTTCCACCTCGGCCGGGCTCCCGGCGGCGCCTGCCCGCACCGGGGGTCGCGGCAATGGTGGGGCCGCGAGGGGCCAGGCATCATCCTGCGACCCATGCCGCCCGACAGCCGAAAGTCAGGGCAGGTGCCCCGACTGCACCCTCCCTGCCCGGATCATCCGACGAGGGCCGCGAACCGGAAGCTCTCGGCCGCGTTCCTCTGCAGGATCACCGACGCGAGGAGCACAGGGAGGCCATGAGGACGGATCTTGCCATCGGGAGGGCGCGCGGGGCGCCGATCGTTGCGGCTTCTGGACCGGGGTGCGGTGACATCGGCTCAGGCAGGCGGGGGGCGCCACGCCATCCCGTCCTCCTCTCCGGAGGCCCGCGCTGATGCGCCCGCGGACCCTCCTCCTCGGCCTGGGCCTCTTGGGGCTCGGCGCGGTGGCGCTGGGCGCGCGGAGCCGCGGGCGGCCGGGCTGGCTCCGCCGCCTTCCGAGCCCCGCGCCGCATATCCTCGCCTTCGAGCTGGGCGGTCACGTCGGACGGCCCGAGATCCGGCGAATGGCGGAGACCGTCCTCGCGGCCTTCGACCGGTTCGAGAGCGTCGATATGCTGGTGGTGCTGCCGGAGTTCACCGGTCTCACCCCCGCCGCGGCCCTCGATCTCGAGGGGCTGAAAGCGGGCTTCCGCTCGCTCGGCAGGGTCCGCCGCTATGCCGTCGTCGAGCCTCCGAAGATCGCAGCCCTGATAATCGAGACGAGCGACTGGTTCATCCCGGTTCAGGCGCGCACCTTTCCGCTGGCGCAGAGGGCCGCCGCGGAGGAATGGGTGGCGCGCCCCTGAGCGCGTCCCGCGACGGGGGGAAGGCCCAAGCGCACGTCCTCGGGCCGTGCGGCCGCTGCGCGGCCCGAGGCGGCGGAGGCATGGCGCAGGGGGGCCGGGGGCGCTCGCGGGACCGTGATCTCTGAAGATCGCGGTGCAAGGCTCGAATCAGTTTGAAGAAATCCGCCTTTCGGGCATATTTCCCGAAGACCAAGGCGGCGGGATCAACCTGCCGGAGCAGTAAACGAGGCAGACGATGAAGAAACCGGCCCTGGCAGCGGCGGCTTTTGCCGCGCTCGTTCTTCCCACAATCGCCACCGCCGGAGGTCCGATCGAACGGGCCTGCCTGCGCTCCGACCGGCAGGCCGCCAATGTGGCGACCTGCAACTGCATCCAGCAGGTTGCGGACATGACGCTGCCCTCGGGCGACCAGCGGCGCGCGGCGAAGTTCTTCGCCAATCCCGACGAGGCGCAGGACGTGCGCTTCTCGAGCCGCAGTTCGGACACGGCCTTCTGGAAGCGCTACAAGTCGTTCGGGGAAGCGGCTCAGGCCTATTGCGGCGGCTGACGGCCGAGGGCGCGCCTCATCGCGCGCCCGGCCCGCACATCCGTGCCCTGAGGCAAGGCTCTGCGCCCATCCCGAGGAGCTGCACTTCTCGAGCCGCAGCCCGGCCGCGGCCTTCCGGAAGCCCCGCAGATCGTTCGGGGAAGCCGCTCAGGCCTGCTGCGGCGGCTGAAGGACGAGGGCGCGCGTCATCGCGCGCCCTGCCCGCATGTCAGTTGCCGTGCGTCATGCCCTTCATATGCTCGCCCATCGGCGCCTCGCGGCTCAGGTCCACCGGCGCCGTCACCTCGAGCACCTTGCCGCTCTCGAAGGTGAGCGTCAGCGCGACCTCATCGCCCTCCTTCAGCGGCTTCGCGAGGCCCATCAGCATCACATGATCGCCGCCGCGGGCGAGCGCATGGCTGCCGTGCGCGGGCACCGCGAAGCCCTCGGTCACCTCGACCATCTGCACGACCCCGTCCTGTCCGGCGAGGTGCGTGTGGAGTTCGGCCCGGGCGGCCGCGTCGGTTGCGACCGAGACGAGGCGATCATCGCTGGAACCGTGGTTCTCGATCACCATGAAGATGGCGCCCGACTGGGCGGCGGGGCTCGCAACGCGGGCATAGGCGTCGGTCACGGCAAGCTCGCTGTCGGCGAAGGCCGGCAGGGCGAGGGTCACGGCGGCGGCCGCGAGGATGGCTTGGAACGGGGTCATCTGTCTCTCCTGAATGTCTGGGATGGCGATCAGGCGGAAGAGACAGGCGGATCCCGGGCGCAGGGGACGGGAGATGCGGCCGCGATGGCGCGGATCGGGGGCGGCAGGGCCAGAGCCTCGCCCCGCCCGAGCGACAGGACGGGCAGCGCCGGGACCTGCGGAAGCGCCAGAAGGGTCAGACCTCCGAGGCAGTCCGGGCAGGGATGGAGCGGGCCCACCGGACGGCCCTGCGCATCGAGCGCGACCGCGGTCACGCCATAGCCCGTGCAGATCACCACCTGCTGCGCCCCCGCCGCGCGACCGCGCGCCTCGGCCACCGTCAGCGAGGCTGCAGCGAGACCGAGGGCGAGGAGGCAGGCCAGGAGGGAGCGCATCATGGCGCCGATCATAGGCCGCCCGGCGCCGGCCACAAGCGGCCCTCGGCGCGAAGATTGCGCCGGCGCAACCCGGGCCGCGAGGCCCGCGCTTCCGGCCGGGTCCGGGCCGCAGAGCGAGGCTTTCCGCAACGAAAAAGGCCCCGCGGGACGCGGGGCCTCGGCTCATGCGGCGAAGGCGCCGGATCAGGCCGCGGTGGCCTGGGCCTTCTCGATCTCTTTCTTGATCGCGCGGGCCTTCAGCGACAGCTCGTCGTCCTTGGCCTTGGCGAGGAACGCGTCGAGGCCGCCGCGGTGGTCGACCGTCCGCAGCGCCGCCGCCGAGATGCGCAGCTTGAAGGACTGGCCGAGCACGTCCGAGATCAGCGTGACATCGTTCAGGTTCGGCAGGAAGCGCCGACGGCTCTTGTTGTTGGCGTGGCTGACCGTGTTGCCGGTCATCGGAGCCTTACCGCTAAGTTCGCAGACGCGCGACATGGTCGAGATCCTCGTGGTTGTGCATGAAGGGCACCGCCAAAGGCAGCGCGCCGAATTCCATCGAGGCCGTTTAGGGGCAAAGCGGGGCGGCGTCAAGCGATTCAGGGGGGGAGGGAGAGTCCGCGGGCCGGGAGGCGGAGGGCGACCGCGCGGGGGCTTCGCGCCCCCGCACCCCCGCGGGATATTTGGGCCAGAATGAAGGGCCGGGGCCCTCAGAGCGTGGTCAGAAGCTCGGCCGCGGCGGCCTCGGGGGTGATCTCGCCGCGCGTCACGGCGGCGCCGAGCCGGGCCATCCGGTCGCGGGCGGGGCCGGGGCGGCTCAGGACGGCGAGGAGCCCCTCGCGCACCTCCTCCTCGAACCAGTGACGCGCCTGCTCGGCGCGGCGGCGGTCGAAATGGCCGGTCTCGCGGCGCCAGGCCACGAGCGCCTGCATCTCGGCCCAGGCATCGGCGAGACCCTGCTCCTCGAGCGCGGAGACGGGCATCGCCTTGGGGAAGCCCTCGGGATCCTGCGGCCTCCGGCGCAGGAGCCGCAGCGCGCCGGCATAGTCGGCCACGGTCCGCAGCGCGGCGGGTTTCAGATCGCCGTCGGCCTTGTTCACGAGGATGAGGTCCGCCATCTCCATGATGCCGCGCTTGACGCCCTGCAGCTCGTCGCCGCCCGCGGGCGCGAGCAGGAGCAGGAAGAGATCGCAGAGCTGGGCCACCACGGTCTCGGACTGGCCCACCCCCACCGTCTCGATCAGGATGACATCGAAGCCCGCGGCCTCGCAGAGCGCCACCGCCTCGCGCGTGCGCCGCGCGACGCCGCCCAGATGGGTCTGGGAGGGCGAGGGCCGGATGAAGGCCTGCGGGTCGCGCGAGAGCCGCTCCATCCGGGTCTTGTCGCCGAGGATCGAGCCGCCCGAGCGCGCCGAGGACGGATCGACCGCGAGCACCGCGACCTTCAGCCCCTGCCCCGTCAGCCGGAGGCCGAAGCTCTCGATGAAGGTGGATTTGCCCACGCCGGGCGTGCCCGAGAGGCCGATGCGCAGCGCCTCGCGCCCGCTCCGGGCCAGATCGGCCAGGAGCGCGAGCGCCGCCTCGCGGTGATCGGCGCGGCGGCTTTCGACCAGGGTGATGGCGCGCGCCAGGGCACGGCGGTCGCCGCTGGCGAGACGGGAGGCGAGATCGGTCATGTCCATCGGGCGCTCCGGCATGAGGGTCTGGCGATCGCGGGCGCGGTGACGCGATTGTCAGGCCCGCCCGGGGATGCGGGGCTGTTGTGCCCTCTCTTCCCGCGATATGCCAGAGGCTCGGATGCGGCAAAGGAGGGTTCGATGCGGATCGGGTTCGGGATCGCGGCGTTGATGCTGCTTCTGGCGGGGCCGGCGGCGGCCCAGTCCGACGAGGCGGTGTTCGACCTCGTGCTGCGCGGGGTGCGGGCGGGCACGCTGTCCTTTGCGGGCAGCGAGCAGGACGGGCGCTATGCGGTGAACGGGCGGCTGCAGAGCGGCGGGCTCGTGAGCCTCCTGCGCACGGTCCGCTACGATGCGCGCGCCAGCGGCCGGATCGTGCGCGGCAGGCCGCAGGCCAGCGCCTACAGCGAGACGGCCGACACCGGGCGGCGCCGGTCCGAGGTGCAGCTCGCCTGGCGGAACGGCCGGCCGGTGGTCGAACGCTACGAGCCTGCGCGCAAGCCCCGCTCCTACGATGTGGATCCGGCCGCGCAGCGCGGCACGGTCGACCCGCTGACCGCGCTCTATGCCGCGCTGCGCGACGTGGATCCGGGGCAGGAATGCCGGACCTCGCTCGAGATCTTCGACGGGCGGCGGCGGACGCAGCTCGTGCTCGGGGCGCCGCAGGCGGCCGAGGGCGGCGTCGCCTGCGCCGGCGAGTTCCGGCGGATCGCGGGCTATTCCGAAGAGGACATGGCCGAGAAATCGCGCTTCCCCTTCACGCTCCGCTATGAGCCCACCGCCGAAGGGCGCATGCGCGTGGTGCAGGTCGCCACGGACACGATCTACGGCCGGGCCACATTGCGGCGGCGCTGACCGCCCGCTCTGGCGCGCGGCCGCGCCGGGCGCCATAAGGGCCGCATGACCGAAACGCTTCCCATCGATGCCGCCCTGCCCGGGCTGATCGCGGCGCTCCGCGCGCAGCGGATGGCGGTGCTGCAGGCGCCGCCCGGCGCGGGCAAGACCACGCGCGTGCCGCTGGCGATCCTGAAGGCCGGGCTCACCGGGGGGCGCATCGTGATGCTCGAGCCACGGCGTCTGGCCGCCCGCGCGGCCGCCGAACGGATGGCCGCGACGCTGGGCGAGCCCGTGGGCCGCACGGTGGGCTACCGCATCCGGGGCGAGGCCCGCGTCTCGCGCGAGACGCGGATCGAGGTGGTGACCGAGGGCATCCTCACCCGCACCCTCCAGGACGACCCGGAGCTCACCGGCATCGGCGCGCTTCTCTTCGACGAATTCCACGAGCGCAGCCTGAATGCCGATCTGGGGCTTGCCCTCGCGCTCGAGGTGCGGAGCGCGCTGCGCGAGGATCTGCTGCTCCTGGTCATGTCCGCGACGCTCGACGCAGGCCCCGTGGCTGCGCTGATGGGCGGCGCGCCGGTCGTGACCTCCGAGGGTCGCGCCTTTCCGGTGGAGACGCGGTGGCTTTCGCGTCCCCTGCCCGGGGGCGCGCGGCTCGAGCCCGAGGTGGCGGCCCTCGTGCGGCAGGCGGTGGCCGAGACCGAGGGCGACCTGCTCGTCTTCCTGCCGGGCGAGGGCGAGATCCGCCGCGTCGAGGGGCTTCTCGGCGGCTTGGGCTGCGAGGTAGCGCCGCTCTTCGGCGCGCTCGATCTCGCGGCCCAGCGCCGGGCGCTGGAGGAGGGCCCCGGGCGGCGGATCGTGCTCGCGACCTCGATCGCCGAGACCTCGCTCACCATCCCCGGCGTGCGGGTCGTGGTCGATGCGGGCCGGGCGCGGCGGGCGCGGTTCGATCCCAGTTCCGGCATGTCGCGGCTGGTGACCGAGCGGGTGACGCGGGCCGAGGCCGACCAGCGCCGCGGCCGTGCCGGTCGGGTGGCCGAGGGCATCTGCTACCGGATGTGGACCCGCGGCGAGGAAGGCGCGCTCGCGGCCTATCCGCCGGCCGAGATCGAGGCGGCCGATCTCACCGCGCTGGCGCTCGAGCTTGCGGTCTGGGGCAGCGCCGATCTGCCCTTCCTCACGCCGCCCCATCCGGGGGTGCTGGCCGAGGCGCGCACGCTTCTCGAGGGTCTGGGCGCGCTCGAGGAGGGGCGGGTCACGGCGCACGGACAGGCGCTGGCCCGGCTGCCGCTCCATCCGCGCCTGGGCCACATGCTGACGGTGGCCGGGCCTTCGGCCGCGCCGCTCGCGGCCCTGATGGCCGACCGCGATCCGGTGAGGGGACCGCCCGACCTTGCGCTGCGTCTCGCGGCGCTGGCCGATCCGAAGCGGTTCTCGGACGAGCATCCGCATGAGGTGAACCGCCCCGCCCTCGCCCGCATCCGCGAGGAGGCCCGCAGGCTCGCCCGCGCGGTGACGACGCCCGAGGCGGGGCTCTCGGTGGGTCAGATGGCGGCCCTGGCCTATCCCGACCGCGTGGGGCTCCGGCGCAAGGGCGAAGCGCCGCGCTGGGTGCTCTCGGGCGGCAAGGGCGCCGCGATGGAGCCGGGCCAGCCGCTCGCCGGGGTCCGGCTGATCGTGGCGACCGATCTCGACGGGGATGCGCGCGAGGCGAAGGTGCGGCAGGCGGCGCCGATCCCGGAGTCCGATCTCCGCGCGCTCTTCGCGCCGCAGATCCGCTGGCGCGAGGTCTGCCACTGGTCGCGCCGCGAGGGCCGGGTGGTGGCGCGCCGGCAGGAGAGCTTCGGCGCGCTCGTGCTCGACGACCGGACCTGGCCCGAGGTGCCGCCGGAGGCGCTGGCCCTCGCCGCCGTCGAGGGGCTGCGCCAGATCGGCCTGCCCTGGAGCGCGGCCGCGCGGCGGCTCCGGGCGCGGGTGGAGCTCCTGCGGGCGGAAGGGGCCGAGATGCCCGACATGTCGGATGCGGCCCTCTTGGAAGACCCGGGCTGGCTCCTCCCCTTCCTCGGCGGCCGGCGCACCGAGGCCGATCTCCGCGCGCTCGACCTCACCGAGGCCCTGCGCGCCCGCCTCGGCTGGGAGGGGATGCAGCTCCTCGACCAGCTGGCGCCGCCGCATTTCGAGACGCCGCTCGGCCGCCGGGTGCCCATCGACTACGAGGGCGAGGCGCCGGGGATCGAGATCCGCCTGCAGGAGCTCTTCGGGGTGACGGTGCATCCGACGGTGGGGCCCAAGCGGCTGCCGCTGCGGATCACGCTCCTGTCGCCGGGCCAGCGGCCGGTGCAGGTGACGATGGACCTGCCGGGCTTCTGGTCCAGCTCCTATGCCGATGTGCGCCGCGACATGCGCGGGCGCTATCCGCGCCACCCCTGGCCCGAGGATCCGACGGTGGCCGAGCCCACGCTGCGGGCGAAGCCCCGCGGAAGCTGACCGGATCGGCGCCGGGCGGCACCTCGTCCGGGGCAGCGCCGTTCCGGCTGCGATGCTCGAAGGCAGCGCCCCGCCGCGGTCCTGGCCCGGATACGCGCAGCAGGGATCGGAGCTTCGGGGGGCGGCCGGTCGCTGACCGCAGGGATCGGCCTCGCTGGCGCCTCGCCCGCGGCAGCGCCGGTCCCGGTGTGCCCCCTGAAGGCGGCAGCCCGCTTCCGTCCTGGCCCGGGCCCGG
>NZ_MABH01000156.1 GCF_001720585.1 Cereibacter johrii
GAGGCTCCGTCCCGCAGGGCGGGCCGGTCCCGGGCAGCGCGCGCGTCCCACGGGCCGGACCCCGGGGGAGCCTGCCCGCCCTTTCCGGGCTGGGCCTCGGGGAGCCTGTCCGCCCTTCCCGGACCGGGGCGCTCCGGGGCGCTGAGCCGCCGGTCGCCAGGGATTCGGAGCGCTCCGGGATCCCCTGCCGGTTGAACCGGCGCCGCCGCGCCCTATATCCGTGTCAGGCCACCCGGAGCGGATCCTTCCGCTCCTGCGGCAGGCCAGACGAAAAATCCCTTCATTGAATGAAGCCCGGCGGCATTTGCCGCCCAACGATGCGGCAAATGCCGCCAAGAGAAAGAAGACCATGGCACTAGAATTCGACATCACCACCCGGAACGGTCCGGTCGAGGCGCGGGGCACGGTGGACGGGGTCGTCCCCTTCCATTTCGAGGATCACGGCGACCACTGGACGGCCCGGATCGGCGGTCACTGGCAGCATACCGAGGCCCATTCCGCGGGCTCCCGGGCGCCGGACGCCCGGCCGCTGGCCGATACCCGCCGCAACATCTACCGCGCGCTCGCCCTCTTCCGCAGCCAGGCCAAGCGCCTCGCCTGAGGGCCGAAGGCCGCCGCCGGAGATCCTCCGGCAGAGCGGCCCGTGCCGCCGGGCGGGGGCCTCCCCCGCCATGCGCTCTCCGGGACCGATCCCGGACCGGGGTGGGCCCTCCCGGACCCCGGACGGCCGCAGCTTTCCCCCTTCCCTTTCCTGCCCCGTCCCAAAGGCTACCGCACTCCGGGCCGCTTGAGCCTCTCCGGTTCCGCCTTCCGGTCGCGACCGCCAGGGGCAGGCCCGGCCCGGGCGCCTGCCGGGCCATGGCCCCTCTTTCCCACGGTCCCGGGGCCCGGGCCGATGGGACCAAAGACCCGCGCGCTTGCCGCCCGGTCTCCTTCGGGAGGGCCCGCACCGCCGCCCCGCAGGGGCCCGGGCCTCACGGCAAGGGGCGGCCGGCTCTGCGGCAGGAAAACACGACCGATCCTGTGGATCTTTCTTGTGATCCCGGCCCCTGCCCCCTAGCTTGGCGGGCATGATCACCCAGAAGATGAAATATGCGCTGAAGGCCCTCATGGTCCTCGCGGAGGAGAAGTCCGGCGACCGCCGACCCCTCCGGATCGAGGATATCGCGCAACGCTCCGGCACGCCGAAGCGGTTTCTCGAACATATCCTGCTCGACATCCGCAACGCGGGCTACATCGCCAGCACGCGCGGGCGCTCGGGCGGCTATCTGCTGATCAAGGAGCCGGCGCAGGTGCCGCTGAGCGAGCTTCTGCGGATGATCGACGGGCCGATCGCGCCCCTGCCCTGCCTCTCGCGCCGCTCCTACCAGAAATGCGAGGATTGCACCGACGAGGAGAGCTGCCGGATCCGCAAGGTCTTCGCGGGGATCTTCTGGTCCTATCTCGTGCTGATCGACTCGCTCACGCTCGCCGATCTCGTGGGGGTGCCCGCCGCGGCCGAGCAGATCCTTGCCGCCCCCATCCGCCTGCCCGAAGCCGCCGAAGAGCACGAGGGGCCGGGCTCCGCCGCGGGCGTCTGAGGCAGGCCGCACCCCCGACGCTCAGGCACGCGATCCGCCCCGGCACCGCTCTTTCCACCGCGATCCGCGCGAGATCGACGAGGGCACAGACGCCCGCCACAGGCGCGCGGTGCAGCCCCTGACGGAAGGTGAAGGGGGCTGAGGCCGGGGTCGCTCCGAGGCGGCTAATCCAGCGGCACCAGCCCTGCCGCCGCCCGGTCGCCGGGGCGGTCGCTCTCCGCCAGCCCGGCCGCCACGCCCGCGCGGTCTTCCGCGCTGCGGTTCTGGCTCATCTTCCGTTTGCCCTCGATCCGCGCGATCGGCAAGCGAAGGCCCACGATGCCCTTCAGCTGGCTCTGGATGAAGGGGGCGGGCGCATCCGTCACCGCCCAGGGGTCGGGCCGCGGGGCCTCGTGCAGATCGGTCAGGCGGCTCACCACCTCGTGCAGCCGCGTCACGTCCTCGAAGAATTCGGGCGCGCCATAGGCATGGACGGCCACATAGTTCCAGGTGGGCACCCCCCGCCCGGTCTCGCGCTTCGTCGCATACCAGGCCGGGGTGACATAGGCGTCGGCCCCGCCGAAGATCGCCAGCGCCTCGCAGGTGGGCGGCTCGGCCCGCTGCGGATTGGCCCGGGCGAGGTGACCGTAGAGCGTGCCGAGCGGCCCCTCGTCGGGGGCGAGAAACAACGGCAGCGGGGTGGCCATGAGACCGGCGCCGGTGCCGGTCACGAAGGTGGCGAGGCCCGCGGCGCGCATCGCCGCGTGCAGATCGGGCAGCTCCTCCATGCGGAAGGCGGCAGGCGTATACATCGGCGTCTCCGGTCGGGCGGATCAGGCGGCGGTGGACAGGACGCGGGCCAGAAGGCCCCCGGCCAGCAGGATCATGACGGCGCCCACCAGCAGGTCAAGAACCCGCCAGGCGCTCGGCCGGGCGAAGAGCGGCGCGAGCAGGCGGGCCCCGAAGCCCAGGGCCACGAACCAGACCAGGCTGGCCAGGCCCGCGCCCGCCACGAAGGGCCCCTGCGCGCCCGCGGGCTGCGCCGCCCCGACCGATCCCACCAGAAGCACGGTGTCGAGATAGACATGGGGGTTGAGGAAGGTGAAGGCGGCCACGCGGGCCAGCGCTCCCGCCCGCGTCAGCGCCTCCCCTCCGGTCTCCGCGACCAGCCGGGCGGGATGCAGCGCCCGGCGCAGGGCCGAAAGCCCGTACCAGCCGAGGAAGGCCGCGCCGCCGAGCGACAGGCCCGTCACCAGCGCGGGCGCGCGCCCCAGACCCGCTCCGAGACCCGCCACCCCGGCCGCGATCAGCGCCAGATCGGCCAGCGCGCAGAAGGCCACGACCGCGCCCACATGTTCGCGCCGGAGCCCCTGCCGCAGCACGAAGGCATTCTGCGCGCCGATGGCGACGATCAGGCCCAAGGAGAGGCCGAAGCCGGTGAGGAAGGGGGCGAAGTGGGACATGACGGCTTTCCTGCCGCGGGAGGCGGGTGTAGTCCAGTTCAGGATACTGATCCCGGTGAAGCGAGGCTTCAGATGCTCGACTATCCGTCGCTCGCGGCCCTCGCCGCCGTCCTGCGCGAGGGCGGCTTCGAGCGCGCGGCCGCGGTGCTCGGCGTGACCCCCTCGGCCGTCTCGCAGCGGATCCGTGCGCTCGAGGAGCGGGTGGGGGCCACGCTCGTCGTGCGCAGCCAGCCGCCGGTGCCGACCGAGGCCGGGGCGCGGCTCTCTGCCCATATGGAGCGGGTGCGCCTCCTCGAGGGGGAACTCGCGGCCGACCTGCCGCTTCTGGCGGGCGCCGAGGAGGGGCCGGCGACGCTCCGCGTGGCGGTCACGGCGGATTCGCTCGGCAGCTGGTTCCTGCCCGCCGCGGCGCGCTTCTCGGCCGCAACCGGGACGCTCCTCGATCTGGTGCTCGACGGCGAGGACCATACGGCGGCGCGTCTGCGCAACGGCGAGGTGCTGGCCGCCGTCACCGCCGATCCCGCGCCGGTCTCGGGCTGCCGGACCCGGCCGCTCGGCGCGCTCCGCTATCTGGCCACCGCAAGCCCCGCCTTTCTCGCGCGGCATTTCCCGCAAGGGGTGGATGCGGCGGCGCTGGCGGCCGCGCCGGTGCTCCGCTTCGACCGGAAGGACGGGCTGCAGGCGCGCTGGGTCGAGGAGACCTTCGGCCATCCGCTCGCGGCGCCGACCCATTGGGTGCCCTCGACGCAAGGGTTCCTCGATGCGAGCCTCGCGGGGCTCGGCTGGGCGATGAACCCCTGGCCGCTGGTGGCGACGCATCTGGCCGCAGGCCGGCTGGCCGAACTGGTCCCCGGGCGGCCGCTCGACGTGCCGCTGCACTGGCAGCATGCCCGGCTGGGCGCGCGGCTGCTCGAGGCGCTGACGCGGGAAGTGGCCGCCGAGGCGCGCCGGAGCCTCGTGCCCCCCGCCTGACGGCGATCCGGGGCGGCCCGGCGCAAGGCCGCGGCCCTCCTCGGGCCGGCGGATGTCGCTCCCTCACCCCCCGGGCGCACACCGCGGATCCTCCAGGAAAGCAGGCCCTTCTCCCGCCGCCCCGACGGGCGGAGAAGATCCTTCTCCAAATCACGACAAGATCACCAGATATTTTTCGTTGCTAAAGACGATAAACCCTGTCGTAATTGTCGGGACGGCACCGCCGGCCTTCCGGGAGACGATCATGGATGCGCCCGCCCGCCCCTTCGTCCCGCCCACCGGAGGCCCGGAGACCCCCGCCGGACGGCCTCCGGCCCCCGCGCCGAAAGGCCCCGAAAGCCGCACGCGGCAGGCCCGCCGCGGCGGGGTCTCCGGAGGCCGGGGCCAGGACGAACCGGAACGGGCCTTCCCGAAGGCCCGCGCCCCTCGACAGGAGAGACAGATGACGCAGTTCTTCCCCCGCCTTCCGCGCCTTGCCACAGCCGGCCTCGCGCTGGCCCTGGGGCTCGGGGGCCCCGCCTCGGCCGAAACCCTGCTGAACGTGAGCTACGACCCCACGCGCGAGCTCTACCGCGACGTGAACGAGGCCTTCGCCAAGGCCTGGGAGGCCGAGGGCCACGAGGCGCCCGAGATCGAGACCAGCCACGGCGGCTCGGGCGCGCAGGCGCGGGCGGTGATCGACGGGCTCGATGCGCAGGTGGTGACGCTGGCGCTCGCCTCCGACATCGATGCGGTCGCGGCGAAGTCGGGCAAGATCCCGGCCGACTGGCAGAGCCGGCTGCCGCACAATTCCTCGCCCTATACTTCGACCATCGTCTTCCTCGTGCGGGCGGGCAATCCCAGGGGGATCGCCGACTGGGGCGATCTGGTGAAGGAGGATGTGCAGGTCATCACGCCCAATCCCAAGACCAGCGGCGGGGCGCGCTGGAACTACCTCGCCGCCTGGGCCTGGGCCGAGAAGAACGGGCAGGATCCGAAGGCCTTCCTCCACGACCTCTATGCCCATGTGCCGGTGCTCGACACCGGCGCGCGGGGGGCCACCACGACCTTCGTGCAGCGCGGCCTGGGCGACGTGCTGCTGGCCTGGGAGAACGAGGCCTGGCTCGCGCTGGAAGAGCTCGGGCCCGACCGGTTCGAGATCGTCGTGCCCTCGCTCTCGATCCGGGCCGAGCCGCCGGTGGCGCTGGTCGAGGGCAATCTCGCCTCGGACGGGCAGCGCGAGCTGGCCCGTGCCTATCTCGATTTCCTCTATACGCCCGAGGGGCAGGCCCTGGCCTACAAGCACTATTACCGCGGCTGGGACGCCTCGGCCGCCGATCCTGCCGATGTGAAGCGCTTCCCCGATCTCGAGCTGGTGGACATCGGCCATTTCGGCGGCTGGGGCAAGGCGCAGCCCGAGCATTTCGGCGACGGCGGCACCTTCGACCAGATCTACGAGGCGAAATAGGATGCGCGCCCTCCGCGCCCCCTCGCCCCTGCCGGGCTTCGGCCTCGCCATGGGGATCACGCTGACGGCGCTCTCGCTCGTCGTGCTCTTGCCGATCGGCGCCCTCCTCCTCCGGGGGGCGCAGATCGGACCCGCCGATGTGGCGGCCCTGCTCGGGCGCGAGCGGGTGCAGGCGGCGCTGGCGCTCTCGTTCCGCGCGGCGCTCGGGGCGGCGGCGATCAACCTCGTCTTCGGTCTGGCGCTGGCCTGGGTGCTGGCGCGCTACCGCTTTCCGGGCCGCCGCCTCGTCGATGCGGCGGTCGACCTGCCCTTCGCCCTGCCCACCGCGGTGGCGGGCATCGCGCTCACCGCGCTCTATGCGCCGAACGGGGCGATCGGGCGGCTGCTCGAGCCCCTGGGGATCCGCGTGGCCTATAGCGAGGCCGGCATCTGGCTCGCGCTCCTCTTCGTGGGCCTGCCCTTCGTCGTCCGCTCGGTCCAGCCGGTGATCGAGGAGATCGACCGCGAGGTCGAGGAGGCCTCGGCCACGCTCGGCGCCTCGCGGGCGCGCACCTTCGGCCGGGTGATCCTGCCCATGCTCGCCCCGGCGCTGCTCACGGGCTTCGCCCTGGCGCTGGCCCGTGCGGTGGGCGAATATGGCTCGGTCATCTTCATCGCGGGCAACCTGCCGATGCAGACCGAGATCGCCCCCCTCCTCATCGTCATCCGGCTCGAGGAGTTCGATTACGACGGCGCGGTGGCCATCGCGCTTGCCATGCTGGGCCTCTCCTTCGCGCTCCTCTTCGCCATCAACCTCGTCCAGATCTGGAGCCGGCGCCGCATGGGCGCGGTCTGAGCCATGACCCACCTCCCCCTCTCCTCCGCCCGCCGCCTGCCCCGCGCCGCCACGGCCGAGCCCGCCTGGATGCGCCGCCTGCTGATCGCGGCCACGCTCGGGCTTCTCGCGCTCCTCGTGCTGGCGCCGCTCGCCGC
>NZ_MABH01000157.1 GCF_001720585.1 Cereibacter johrii
CCGCGGCCGGACATTGGGCCCTCCCACGGGCTCGAGGCGCTGGCCGGGCGGCTTCTTCCGGACGCCCCGATCCGGCTTCCGGCCCGCCTCGTGATCGCGGGGCCGCCGGGGGCGGGCAAGACGCTGCTTGCGCTGCGCTTCGCGGCCCTCGCGATGGAGGAGCGGCCGGGGGTCGAGCCCCTGATCCTCGCCCCGCGCCTCGGGACGGAGGCGGTGGATGCGCGGCTCCGGCACTGGACGCGGCTTCTGGCGCTGCCGCTCGACCGCCCGCTTCTGGCCGATCTCGATCTGGCGCTGGCCGAGGCGCCCGATCCGCTTCGGCCGGAGATCGTGGATCTCTCCTGCCGTCCCGATGCCGCGCCCGATCTCCTCGCGGCGCTGATGGAGGCGGGGGCGGAGGCGGTGCTCGCGCTGCCCGCGGGCCTTGCGCCGCGCGCGCTCGTGCGGTGGGCCGTGGCGCCGGCCGGCACGCGCGTCTGCCTCACGCGGACCGATCTCTGGACGCCCGAGGAGGAGGAGCTTGCGGCGCTGGCCGAGACGGGCCTCCGCCTCGGCTGGGAGAGCGGCGGGGCGGGGGGGGTGGACGCGCTGCGGCGCATGGACCGCCGCCGGCTGGGTCTCTGGGCCGGGGAATGGGCGCGCCCGCAAGAGGAGGAAGAGCCATGATCCATGCGCGCGGATATGCCGAGCAGACCCAGACGCCCGAGCGGCTGGTGCGCGCCCACATGGACCTCGTGCGGCGCATCGCTTGGAACCTGCACGCCCGGATCGGCCGCAAGGTCGAGATCGACGACCTGATCCAGGTGGGCTACATGGGCCTCGTGGACGCAAGCCGCCGCTACGAGCCGCGCGAGGGCGTGAGCTTCGCCGCCTATGCCGCCATCCGCATCCGCGGCTCGATCATGGATTTCCTGCGGTCGAACTCGGCGCTCTGCCGCACGACGATCCTCATGCAGCAGAAGGTCAAGGCGGCCGTCCAGCGCCTCGAGGGCCGGCTCATGCGCGCGCCCGAGACGCCGGAGGTGGCGGCCGAACTGTCGATGCCGGTGAGCGAATATCAGGACTGGCTCGCGCAGTTTGCAGGCAGCCAGACCGCCTCGCTGGACGAGGTCTATGACGATCAGTCCGCGCTCTTTCAGGGCAGCGATCCCTCGGCCGAGGATCGGCTGCAGGCCAGCCAGATGCGCGGACTGCTGCGCCAGGCTCTGGGCAAGATGCCGGAACGCGAGGCCCTGCTGTTGCAGCTCATCTTCGTCGAGGAGCTGAACGTCTATGAGGTGGGCGAGATCCTCGGCGTCACCACGGGGCGGGTGTCGCAGATCAAGAAGGCCGCCATCGAGCGGCTGCGGGGTCTGATCGACGCCCTGCAGGGCGAGGTCTGACGGGCCGCACCTGTCATTCGAGCATCGCCCGCGCGGGATCCTGGCGGCCGCGGCCTCCGCAGGCGCGACAGGAAGGCGCTCCCGCCATTCACGCTTCGCGAATGGCAGGGCCCCGAAGCGGATCAGACCGGCTCGACCAGCGCCCCGGCGGCGAGCCGTTTCGCCCAGGCATGGACATCCTCGCCGATCCGCTCGCGCAGGTCGCGCACCTGCGCCACCAGCGCCGCCGCGGCACGCTCGCGGAAGCCCGCCGCATGGGCGAGGGCCGGAGCGGGCACCGTCTGCCACTCGGCCTCGCCGTCCAGCCGCAGCAGCAGCGCGGATCCCGCCTCGCGCACCTCCCAGCCGATCCCGTAGAGGTCGAAGCCGTTGCCGCCCGCCGGATCCTCCTCCTCGCGGCGCCGGATCATGTGCATCCGCACATAATCCTCAAGCGCGTTGCGCGTGCGCTGCAGGATCTCGGCCGCGATCTCGGACCAGCCCGCCGCCAGATCCGCGTCCAGCGCGCACCAGTCGGCGGTGGGGTCGGTGCGGAAGGACAGCGCATCGCTGGCGGGCACGCCCGCGACCTCGTAGACCGCGCCGCCGATCTTCAGGCGCGCGAAGGGGGCGGGGCCTGCAGCGGGCTCCTCGGGCTGCGGCGTGGGCAGCATCGGCTGCGGCTGGCTCTCCGTCTCGCAGGCCAGCACCGCCTGCCCCTCGGGGGTCAGGGCGGGATGACCCTGATCGAGCGCGATCAGGCCCGCGATCTGCAGGCTCGTCCGTTCGGCGAGCGTGGGCGCCTGGCCTGCCGCCAGCCGCAGGAGGCCCGTGAGCGCGTGCGAGGCCGCCCGCCCGTCATACTCGCCGAGCGCATCGATGAGGGCGAGCATCCGCTGCGCCAGGGCCCGGGGCAGCGCCGTCTCCGCAAAGGGGGGGGCAGGGGCGATTCTCTCGGTCACGGCGTCCTCCGTCTTGGCTGCTCAGCCCCGTAACGGACGATCCGCGGCGCGATTTAGGTCCGCTTGAAGGCTGTTGCAGCCCCCGACGCAAAAAAGCCGGCCGAAGCCGGAGGCTGTTAAGGCCTTGGAAGGGGTCTCCATACTTATTGTCGTAGCAGAGCATCCGCCTGTCGCCGAACCGGCGCGGTCGCTTGCCCTAATATTGGCTGAGGTCGCGACAGACGGCCGCCGCCTCCAACCGAGAGACCAGCATGAGCGACAGCCTCACCTTCAGCGCCTCCCATCCCATTCTGGCGGCGACCGCGCCGCCCGAAGCCGACGAGATCCCCGAGCCCGAGAACCGACTGCCCTCGGGATGGTGGCTGCTTCCCTCGGTGCTGTGCGGCGGCGCCTTCTGGGTGGCGATCGGCATGCTGATCTTCTGACGCGGATCTCCCGGTTCGAGTCGATCTCATTTGTAGGTGCGTCAGATGACGGAGATGCAAAGCCTGCGCCATCGTCTGATCGGGCAGGCCAGTCCAGTGTCCGGCGAGTGCTGGATCGCCTTCTTCGACGGCGTGGCCCATCCGGTTCTCATCAAGAACGCACAGGGCCGGGTCATCTTCGCCAATCGCGCGGCCTGCGACCTGCTCGGTTGCGACCGCAGCGATCTGGCCGCGCGTCCCGAGCATGAGCTGGTGGCGGGCACGCAGGCCGGGCAGATCGCCTCCTTCGATGCCGAAGCCATGCGCAGAGGCTCGGTCTCGGCCGAGCAGGAGATGCCGGGCCCGCGCGGCCTCCGCCGCTTCCTCGTCTCCCGCCGTCCGGCGGGCGAGCATCTGGTGGTGACCTTCTTCGAGATCACCGAGCTGCGCGAGACCGAGGGCATCCTGCGCCAGCGCGAGGCGCATCTGCGGGGTCTGCTCGAACTGCATCCGGTGGCGCCCTTCAGCTTCACCGCCGACGGCGTGCTCTCGGACCTCTCCGACAGGCTGGTCGATATCACCGGGCTGCCGGCGGACACGCGGCATGTCGATGTCTGGTGGGCGGCGATGCACCCCGGCGACCGGGCCGATCTGCGACGGGCCTGGATCCGCTCGGTCCGGCGGGCGGAGCCCTTCGATGCGGAGCACCGGCTGCAGATGCCGGACGGCGCCTACCGCTGGTTCCGGGTGCGCGTCGTGGCCCGGCCCGCGCATCAGGATCAGCGGGTGGACCGCTGGTTCGGCATCATCGAGGATGTTCACGAGAGGCGGACCACCGTCGAGCAGCTGCGCGAAAGCGAGGCGCGCTTCCGTGCCTTCGCCGACGATGCGCCGGTGATGATCTGGATGACGGACACCGAGGGGCGGAACGTCTTCGTCAGCCGCAGCTGGCTCGGCGTCACCGGCCAGTCGCTGGCCGAGGCTCTGGGGATGGGCTGGATCGATGCCGTTCATCCCGATGACCGCGACGCCACCGCTTCCATGACGCGGGATGCGATGCGCCGCCGCATCGCCTACACGAACGAGTTCCGCCTCCGCAGGAAGGATGGCGGGTGGTGCTGGGTCATCGATGTGGGACACCCCCGCCTCCTCGCCGACGGCACCTTCATCGGCTATATCGGCTGCTGCGTCGACATCAGCGCCCGCCGTCAGGCCGAGGATGACCGGGTGATGGCGCAGCTTCAGGTCTTTCACATGGCGCGCCACGACATGCTGACCGGGCTGCCCAACCGGCATTACTTCGGCGACTGCTACCAGGAGGCGGTGGCGAGCCTCGCGCCGGAGCGGTCGGTTGCGGTGCTGATGATCGATCTCGACGGGTTCAAGACGGTGAACGACACCCGCGGCCACCCCGTGGGGGATCAGGTGCTGCGCCAGGTTGCCGACCGGCTGCGCACCTCGGTGCGCAGCACCGACACGGTGGCCCGGCTGGGCGGGGACGAATTCGCCGTGATCCAGACGCCGATCCGGTCCGAGCAGGAGGCCTGCGATCTGGCCCGACGGCTGATCGCGGCCATCTCGAAGCCCTTCGATCTCGAGGGGGCGGTGCCCGAAGTGGGTGCCAGCGTGGGCATCGCCTTTGCCCGGGGGCGCGGAGACAGCGCCGAAGAGATCATGCGCTACGCCGATGTGGCGCTCTATGCGGCGAAGCAGGCGGGTCGCGGCACCTTCCGCGTCTTCGACGAGGCCACCGACATCCATCTTCAGAGCCGGCAGAAGATGAAGGCCGCCCTTCGCGCCGCGCTGGGCCTCGGCGAACTCTCGGTCTTCTACCAGCCGCTGATCGGGCTGCGCGACGGGCGGGTGACGGCCTGCGAGGCGCTGATGCGCTGGCACCGCAAGGGGGCGGGCTGGATCACGCCCGACCAGTTCATCCCGCTGGCGGAAGAGGCGGGCCTCATCGGCGACATGGGCGAGTGGGTGCTGCACGAGGCCTGCGCCCAGGCCGCGCGATGGCCCGACAGCGTGTCGGTGGCGGTCAACCTGTCGCCGCTCCAGTTCCACGGCGGGGCGCTGGTCGATCAGGTGGCCACGGCGCTCCGTGCCTCGGGCCTGCCGCCCGAACGGCTTCAACTCGAGATCACCGAATCCGTGCTGCTCGATCCCACCGACCGGAACATCGGCGTGCTCCAGGATCTCCGGGCGCTGGGGACGAAGATCGTGATGGACGATTTCGGCACGGGCTATTCGTCGCTGGGCTATCTGCGCAGCTTCCCCTTCGACAAGATCAAGGTGGACCGCTCCTTCATCCGCGACCTTCCCGACGCGCGCGAGGCGCTGGCCATCCTGAAGGCGGTGGCCGGGCTCGGACGCAGCCTCGAGATGCGCACCACCGTCGAAGGGGTCGAGACGCAGGCCCAGCTCGATTGCGCCATCGCCGAGGGGGTGGACGAGGCGCAGGGCTATTTCTTCTCGCGCCCGTTGCCCGCGCCCGGGATCGCAAGCTTCATCTCGGGATGCCTGCCGAAGCGCAGAGTTCAGGCGCCGCCGGGGGAGGCCGCGACCTGACGGGGACCGGCCTTCCCGCCGCCGGGGGGAGAGAGGCTTGGCTCTCCCCGCCTTGATGGCAGATCGACGTCAGGGGGTGAACGTGACGTCGGAGCTCGTCGTGACCCGTGGCTTGCAGGTGGTGGGGCTCCGCAAGAGCCGCAGGCGCCGCCCCGTGATCCGCGATCAGGGGGCGGTCCGTTCCCTGCCGCGGGCAGGGCGCTTCGCCCGGTACGCATGGGTTGCCGGGCAAAAAGAACACCCGCCGCCGGCGCAGCGGGTGGGCGGGATCCATGCGCCGGCCGCGGAACTTGCGGAGACAGCGGGGCGGCGCGTCAGATCATGCGGCCGGTTTCGGCGAGCCGGACATGCCAGGACAGCGCCTCCTCCAGCACATGCGGCGTGTGGCCGCCGCGCTGGCAGGCGCGGTCGTAATAGTCGCGCAGCATCGGCCGGTAGTCCGGATGCACACAATTGGCGATGATCGTGGCCGCCCGCTCGCGGGGGGCGAGGCCCCGCAGATCGGCAAGGCCCACTTCGGTCACCAGGATGTCGACATCATGCTCGGTATGGTCGACATGGCTCACCATCGGCACGACAGAGGACACCGCCCCGTGCTTGGCCACCGATTTCGTCACGAAGACCGAGAGATAGGCGTTGCGCGCGAAATCGCCCGAGCCGCCGATCCCGTTCATCATCTGCGTGCCCGCCACATGGGTCGAGTTCACGTTGCCGTAGATGTCGAACTCGAGCGCGGTGTTGATGCAGATGAGGCCGAGGCGCCGGACGACCTCGGGATGGTTCGAGATCTCCTGCGGGCGCAGGATCAGGCGCGGCTTGTATTCGACAAGGCGCGGCAGCACCTGCTGATATTTCTGCGCCGAGAGGGTGATCGACGAGCCCGAGGCGAAGCGCAGCTTGCCCGCGTCGAACAGGTCGAAGGTCGAATCCTGCAGGACCTCGGAATACATTTTCAGGTCGTGGAACGGCGTGTCGATGAAGCCGTGCAGCACCGCGTTCGCGATGGTGCCGATCCCGGCCTGCAGCGGCTGGAGCGTATGATCGAGCCGGCCTGCGCGCACCTCGTGCAGCAGGAACTCGGTCAGGTGCCCCGCGATGGCGCGCGTGTCGGCGTCGGGGTCGAGGATCGTGGCCGAGCTGTCGAGCTTCTCGGTCACCACGATGGCGGCGATCTTCTCGGGCGGGATCGGGATGAAGGGCAGGCCCACCCGGCTTTCGGGCGTGACGACCGGGATCGGCATCCGGTTCGGCCGGTAGGTCGGGATGTAGATGTCGTGCAGCCCCTCGAGCTCGGCAGGCTGGTTGAGGTTGATCTCGACGATGACCTTCTCGGCGAGGATCGCGAAGGAGGCGGAGTTGCCGACCGAGGTCGTGGGCACGATGCCGCCGTTCTCGGTGATGGCTACCGCCTCGACCACGGCCACGTCGACGCGCGGCAGCTGGCGGGGGCGCAGCATCTCGACGGTTTCGGAAAGGTGCTGGTCGATGAACATCACCTCGCCGCGGTTGATCGCCTTGCGGAGCGCGGGATCGGACTGGAAGGGGATGCGGCGGGCGAGGACATGGGCCTCGGCCAGCGTCTTGTCGAGGTCGTTGCCGAGCGAGGCGCCGGTCATCAGTGTGATCTTCAGCGGATGCTGCCGCGCCCGGGCCGCAAGCGCCATCGGCACCGCCTTGGCCTCGCCGGCGCGGGTGAAGCCCGACATGCCGACCGTCATGCCGTCCTCGATCAGGGCCGCAGCTTCCTCCGCGCTGGTCACGCGCTCGCGCAGGCCGACATGCCGGATCCTGTCGTTCTCTACTCCGTCGAGCATGGGCCCCTCCTCCCTGAAAAGCCATTTGGAGGACGGAAAGTTGTGCGGATCCCGGCCTGCCGGCAACTTTGGTAGTGGCCCGGATCGGAATTCACAATCTGGGGCTCGTGTTCCGGGCGGAATGGCAGCCATGCGCTGGGCGCATGACATATGCGTTCAGCTCATGGGTCCCGGCGCCGGGCGAGGAGCGCCGTGGCCGTGAGCGCCGCGCCCGCGACCAGCAGGCCGCCGGCCGCGAGGCCTGCGCGGACAGTGGGGCCCGACAGGCTTGCGACCCTGTCGGAGGCCTCGGAGCCGAAGCGGCCCGAGGCGCCCATGTCGCGCTCGACCGGCTGCATGAGATTGTCCGCGCGCGCCTCTCCGGGACCGATCTGGCTGTCCCAGGCGCTGCGCGCCATCATCCGGTCCATGAGGCCCGGCGCCACCATCGTGCCGAGGATCGCCTGCATCGAGGGCGCGCCGATCCAGATCTCGCGCGGGGCCGTGCGGGCCGCGGCGGCGATCGCTTCGGCCACGGCTTCGGGCGTATGGATCGGGGGCACGGGCTGCGGGCGCCCGCGGACATGGGTGCGGGCCCAGTCGAACTGGGGCGTGTCGACGGCCGGGAGCTGCGCCATGGTCAGGCGGATCCGGCTTTTCTCGTGCAGAAGCTCGGAGCGGAGCGAGTCGGTGAAGCCCCGGCAGGCGGCCTTCGCCGCACAATAGGCCGCCTGCAGCGGGATCGAGCGGTAGGCGAGGGCCGATCCGATCTGGAGGATGGTGCCGCGGTCGCGCGCGCGCATGTGGCGCAGGGCGGCGAGCGTGCCGTGCACGGTGCCGAGGTAGGTGACGGCGGTGACGCGGGCATATTCCTCGGGCGTCGAGCGTTCGGCCGGGCCGAAGACCGTGACCATCGCGTTGTTGATCCAGAGGTCGATCCGGCCCCAGCGGGCGACCACGCGGTCGGCTGCTTCGAAGACGGCGGCGGAGTCCGAGACATCTGCCGCAAGGGTGAGGGGTTCGCCTCCCGCGCGGGCCACGTCGGCGGCGGTGGCCGCGAGGCCCGCCTGTCCGCGCGCCAGAACCGCCACCCGCCAGCCGCGGTGCGCGTAGGCTCTGGCGAGGGCGCGCCCCACGCCCGCCGTTCCTCCCGTGATGACCACCACCGGCCTGTCTTGCATCTGGCTCGCTCTCCCTGTCGATCGGAAGGGCAACGGAGGGACGGGCGGGATCGTTCCTCAGGCCCCGGCCCGGCGCCTCGCGAGACGCGGAAGGTTTCGTCGGACGACGCCCGATCTGCGGAACCGCCGGAGAGGGCCAGCGTTGCGCCGTCATGACAGAGGAAGAGACCAGTCCGATCTCGCATCCGCACGGCGCTTGTCCGGCGCGGGTGCAGCCTTGTCTTCCCCCAGCCGGAGAGACCGCATGAGCCGCGCCGCGCCCTTCCTGATCGACGACCTGCTGCCTGAGGGCGTGCGCCTGCACGCCGTCCGCTCGGTCGAATGCAGCCGCATTCCCGCCGCGCGCTCGGTCGTGGCCCTGACGATCGCCGCAGGACAGGAGGCGCGTCTGAGAAGCCGGCTTGCGGGTCTCGGCAGTTCGGTGGCGGTGCTCGTGGCGGCGGAAGGTTCGAGAGCGGGCGAGGAAGCGGCGCGTGCGCTGGCCGACCGGCGCCTGCCGGGCCTCGTGCTGGTTCTCGAGGCGCAGGCGGGCGTCGACTGGGTGGGGCGGCTGCGCACGCTCGCGCGGCGGCTCGTGCCGCAGGCCGCGCTCCCCGAGGAGGCGAAGCCGATGCCGGGCGCGGCCGCCTCGCGCTATCTGGCCAAGATGCGCGAGCTCGAGGTGCTCATCGATCCGGAGGCCGCCGAAGCGCCTGCGGGCGAGCGCATCCTCGACGAGGCCCGCAGCTGGCGCTCGCGTCTGCACGCGCGGGCGGTGACGCGCTTCCTGCACCGGCAGGGGCGGGCCTCGCTCCATGCGGCGCGGCTGCTC
Organism: Cereibacter johrii; assembly: GCF_001720585.1. GTDB lineage: Bacteria > Pseudomonadota > Alphaproteobacteria > Rhodobacterales > Rhodobacteraceae > Cereibacter_A > Cereibacter_A johrii. The sequence goes on from NZ_MABH01000157.1 coordinate 9,081, forward strand.
GACCGCACCGCGACCGCGCGCGAGATGACGGGCGGGTTCGGCACGCTCTGGGCGGCGCTCGATCCCGAGCGCCCGCCGCGTCCCCTCGGGTCCGAGGACATGGCGCGGGAGGAGGCGCTGCTCGACGGTTTCATCGCGCAGGAGAAGGCGCGGCAGGCGGCGCTGGTGCGGCCCGCTCCGTGGCGGGGCCATGGCCGCCTGGCCGGAGTGGGTCTGCGCGCTTGACAGTCACGCGGGCCTTCCCGATGATCTCGGCGTGGGAATGTCGGGCGATTTAGACCGGACGGATCTGCGGGGCAATTTCGGTTCCGCAACGGATGTGTAGCGCTTCCTCTTTCCCGGATGATTGGCCGGCCCCCTCGGGGCCCGGCACCGCTGTTTTGATATGCCGGCTTACGGCGCTGATTGATCGGAGATTTTGATGGCCCTGAAGGTTCTATTCACCGGTGCGGACGGATATGTCGGCGCGCTCCTCGGTCCTTACCTGCTGGAGAGAGGCATCGAGGCGGTGGGCCTCGACACCGGCTTCTATCGCAAGGGCTGGCTCTATCCGACCTCGGCGCCGCGTCCCGCGGTCATCACCAAGGACATCCGGCAGGTGACGGTCGCGGACCTCGAAGGGTTCGATGCGGTGGCCCATCTGGCGGAACTGTCGAACGATCCGCTGGGCCAGCAGTCGCCCGGGCTCACGCACGAGATCAACCACGGCGGCTCGATGCACCTCGCCGAGATGGCGCGGAAGGCCGGGGCCCGGCGCTTCGTCTACATGTCCTCCTGCTCGGTCTATGGCGTGGGCCAGCCCGAGCAGATCCTCGACGAGACGAGCCCGGTCAATCCGCAGACAGCCTATGCCGAATGCAAGGTGAAGGTCGAGGAAGACATGACCCGGCGGGCCGACAGCGACTTCGAGCCCTGCTTCCTGCGCAATGCGACCGCCTATGGGGCGAGCCCGCGGCAACGGTTCGACATCGTGCTGAACGATCTCTGCGGCCTCGCCTGGACCACCAACAAGATCACCCTCCAGTCCGACGGCTCGCCCTGGCGCCCGCTCGTCCATGCGCTCGACATGTGCCAGGCGGTGTGGCGCTCGCTCACCGCGCCGGCGGATGCGATCCGGGGTCAGGCCTACAACGTCGGCTCGAACGACCAGAACTACCGCGTGATCGAGATCGCGCGGATCGTGGCCGACACCTTCCCGGGATGCGAACTCGAGGTGGGCCAGCCTTCGGCCGACAACCGCTCCTACCGGGTGAATTTCGACAAGATCCAGCGCGTCCTGCCGGAGTTCCAGTGCGAATGGACGGCCGAGAAAGGCGCGCGCCAGATGCGGCAGGTGTTCGAGCGCATCGCCATGACGCCCGAGGAGTTCCGCGCCGAACCCTACACCCGGCTCAAGATGCTGATGCGGCTGCGGGCCTCGAAGCTGCTCGACGACAAGCTCTTCTGGGCCAATCCGATGGTGGAGGCCGTGGCATGATCCTCGTCGACAAGGCGCTCGCCCGGCGCGCGGCCGAGGGACGGCCGATCCGGGTGGGGATGATCGGCGCGGGCTTCATGGGCTCGGGCATCGCGCTCCAGATCGCGAAGTCGGTGCCGGGGATGCAGCTCGTGGCCATCGCCGCGCGACGGACCGAGCAGGCGGCGGCGGCCTTCGAGGCGAGCCGCACCGGCGAGACGGTCCGGCATGTGGAGAGCCAGGCCGAACTCGAGGCGGCCATCGTGGCGGGCGAGCCCGCCGTGACCGCCGACCCCTCGCTGGTCGGCTATGCCCGGGGGATCGAGGCCATCATCGAGGTCACGGGCTCGATGGATTATGCGCTTCAGGCGGTCGAACCCGCCATTGCCACCGGCAAGCATGTGATCCTGATGAATGCCGAGCTCGACGGCACCATCGGTCCGCTGCTGAAGAAGCGCGCCGATGCCGCGGGGGTGGTGCTCACCAACTGCGACGGCGACCAGCCGGGCGTGCAGATGAACCTGATCCGCTTCGTGAAGGGGATCGGGGTCAAGCCGGTCCTCTCGGGCAACATCAAGGCCCTGCAGGACGAATATCGCACGCCCGAGACCCAGCGCGGCTTTGCCGAGAAATGGGGGCAGAACGTCCATATGGTGACCTCCTTCGCGGATGGCACCAAGATCTCCTACGAGCAGGCCATCGTGGCGAACGGCACGGGCATGCGCGTGGCCCGGCGCGGGATGATCGGGATCGATCCGACGAACAAGAACCCGACGCTGCCGCTGCGCCCGCTCGAGGATTATGTGGCGATGTTCGCGCCGCATCTCGATCCCGAGGGGCCGGGCATCGTCGACTATATCGTCGGCGCCCGTCCCGGGCCGGGCGTGTTCGTGATCGGCACCCACGACGATCCGCGGCAGAAGCACTACCTCAACCTCTACAAGCTGGGCGAGGGGCCCTACTACCTGTTCTACACGCCCTATCACCTCTGCCATTTCGAAGTGCCGATGACGGTGGCGCGGGCGGTGCTGTTCGGCGATGCGGCGCTGGCGCCGCTCGGGGCGCCTCAGGTGGGCGTGGTGGCGGTGGCCAAGCGCGACCTGAAGGCGGGCGAGGTGCTCGACGGGATCGGCGGCTTCACCGCCTACGGCCAGTGCGAGAACATGGAGACCTTCGTCTCGGAGCAGCTTCTGCCCATGGGGCTGGCCGAGGGGGGCGTGCTCCTGCGGGACATTCCCCGGGATCAGGCGCTGACCTTCGCGGATGTGCGGCTGCCGGCGGGCCGCCGCATCGACGCCCTCTATGAAGAGATGGAGCGCGAATTCGGCCTCGCGCGCCCGGCCGAGGCCCATGCCCTGACGGTCTGACACAGTTCGCCGGAGCGCGGGCGCTTGACTCGCGCTCCGGTTGAGAAAGTCCCTGGCTCTGTTTCGAGGATGGGGGCTGCGGAACCGGGCGCAGGCGGGATCGGATGGCGAAAAAAAGCCGCCGCGGGCGCGCCTGAGACTCCGTCCTGAGCCGGATGGCGTCGTTCGGCGGACAGGGAAGGTCTGCGCCTGAGGGCGCTCCGCGTTCGGGTCACTCCGCGGCGCGGGGAGGGAGACCGGACCCTCGGGGGGAAGCCGAGGCCCTTGTGGCAGGTCCTGGAAAGCCCGGTTGGCGCGGGGCGGTGCCCCGCCGCGCGCGCCGGCGGGATCAGGCCGGCTGGAAGTCTGGCCAGGCCGCATCCTTTTCCGAGATCACCGACACTTCGGCGGCCCAGTCGATCCCGAAGGCGGGATCGTCCCAGCGCACGCCGCCTTCCGCGCCGGGCGTGTAGGCCGTCGAGACGAGGTAGGAGACCGCCGTCGCATCTTCGAGCGTCAGATAGCCGTGGGCGAAGCCTTCGGGGATGTAGAGCTGCCGGTGATCGCCGGCCTTCAGGTCGAAACCTTCCCATTTCAGGTAGGTTGGCGAGTCCGGGCGCAGGTCGATGATGACGTCCTGGATGCGGCCGCGGGTGCAGGTGATGACCTTCACCTCGGCATGGGGCGCGCGCTGGTAGTGCATCCCGCGCAGCGTTCCCGCAGCATGGTTGTAGGAGCTGTTGTGCTGGACGAAGGCCGTCTTGAGGCCGGCTCCGGCCATCTCCTCCATGCAGAAGGTCCGCTCGAACCAGCCCCGGTGATCCTCTCGCGGCTCGGCCTCGATCAGGACGGCATCCTTGAGCGTCGTGGGAATGAATCTCATATGGCAAGTCTCTCCTCAAAAGGTCACGCCCCGGCCCGATGCCGACGTCGAAATGCAACGTGAGGCGGCGTGATGCGGACTGTGTCCGGGAACGCGTCGGCGGGCAAGCGCAATGTCGGATCGCTCGAATCGGCGAAGCGCCGCCGAATCGAATGGGCCAGAATTATTGCCCCGTCCGATGAGAATGATTGCCGCCAATTGATGCGCTGTTTTCCGCCTTGGAAGAATTGCGGAAGTCCGCACTCGCGCGCCGGTTGCGAAGGGAGGGCTGGCCGCTTGCACTTTTAGCCAAAGAGTGAAGGAAACGTTGACGCAGGCAACGGCGAGATACACAAGTTAAGCACATTATCACTAAAAGTAGTCCCCTAACTTTCGAACGTAGCCTTTCCATAACGAAACGGATTACGACAAGAAGACGAAGGGGCGGCGGGAGCGAGCCGCCCCTTCGCTTTCTTGCAAGAGCCTGATCTCGCACCTCTTACGGCTGATCCCCGCGCGAGAAGCCTCCGATCTTGCCGCGACGCCCCCGAGCCACTAGGGTCCCGCATCCTTTCGCACAGGAAGAGGCCCGCGCGATGACCCTTCTCGACCAAGCTCATGCCGCGATGGAGGCCGCACCCGGCGACGATGCCGCGCGGCTGCGCTTCTACGGCCAGCTCGCGGATGGCGAACTTTTCCTGCTGCTGGAGCGCGAGCCGGAGGACGAGACCCTGACGCCGCAGGTCTTCGATCTGGACGAGGGGCCCGTCGTGCTGGCCTTCGATCTCGAGGAGCGGCTGGCGGCCTTCACGGGCGTGCCCGCACCCTATGCGGCGCTGCCGGGCCGGGTGGTGGCGGGGCTTCTGGCGGGGCAGGGGATCGGGCTCGGGCTGAACCTCGGCGACGCGCCCTCGGCCATGCTCCTGCCGCCCGATGCGGTGGAGTGGCTGGCCGAGACCATCGGCCATGCGCCCGCCGAGGCCGAGGCGCGTCCCGAGAGCTTCACGCCTCCGCGCCTGCCCCAGTCGCTGATCGCGGCGCTCGACGGCAAGCTCGGCCGTGCCGGCGGTCTGGCCGCCCATGCGCTGCTGGCGGCCGTGCGCTACGACGATGGCCGCGAGGGGCACATGCTGGCCTTCATCGCGGCGCGGCCGGGGGCCGAGCCCGCGCTGGCGCGCTCTGTCGCGGAAGCGCTGACCTTCTCGGGGCTCGAGGCCGAGGCGCTGGACGTGGCCTTCTTCGCCGAGGGCGCTGCGGCCGAAGCGGCCATGGCCCGCGTGGGGCTGCGGTTCGACCTGCCGGTGCCGAAGGCGCCCGAGCTGCGCGAGGAGCGCACGCCGGCGGCGCCGGGCATGGATCCCGCGCGGCCGCCGATCCTCAAATACTGACGCCCGGGCCCCGCGGGCTCGCAAGAGAGCCATTCTTCCCGCGAAACAGGGGCTTGGAGTGGGGTATCTCGTTACCTTTTTTGCAAGTCCCTGTTGAAGCTCGAAAATATCGAGCATCCGGCGCTTGACCTGTGCCGCGAAATGCCGGAAACAGCCGCATCCGAATTCGCGGGGGGCATCCCTCGCTCCATTCCAGGGATTCCCGATGAAAACCTTCACCGCTACCCCGGCGGATATCGAGAAGAAATGGATCCTGATCGACGCCGAAGGCGTCGTCCTGGGCCGTCTCGCCACGATCGTCGCCAACATCCTGCGCGGCAAGAACAAGCCGACCTTCACCCCCCACATGGACATGGGTGACAATGTCATCGTCATCAACGCCGACAAGGTGCAGATGACGGGCAACAAGCGGGCCGACAAGCGCTACTACTGGCACACCGGCCACCCGGGCGGCGTGAAGTTCCGCACTGCCGAGCAGGTGCTCGAAGGCGCGCACCCCGAGCGCGTGGTGCTCAAGGCTGTCGAGCGCATGATCTCGCGCAACAGCCTCGGCCGTCAGCAGATGACCAACCTCCGCGTCTATGCCGGCGCCGAGCATCCGCACGAAGCGCAGCAGCCCACCGTTCTCGACGTGAAGTCGCTGAACCCGAAGAACACCCGGAGCGCGTAAGCCATGTCCGACATCAAATCCCTCGACGATCTGAAATCGGTCGTTGGCGAGGCCCCGGTGGCCGAAGTCGCCATTGCGCGCGAGCCGGTGCGGGACACGCTCGGCCGCTCCTACGCCACCGGCAAGCGGAAGGATGCGGTTGCCCGCGTCTGGATCAAGCCGGGCTCGGGCAAGGTCTCGGTGAACGGCAAGCCGATGGACGAGTACTTCGCCCGTCCGGTGCTGCAGATGATCCTGCGCCAGCCGTTCAAGGTCGCCAATGTCGAAGGCCAGTTCGACGTGATGGCGACGGTCGCCGGCGGCGGCCTCTCGGGGCAGGCCGGTGCGGTGAAGCACGGCATCTCGAAGGCGCTGCAGCTCTATGAACCCTCGCTGCGGGCCGCGCTGAAAGCCGCGGGCTTCCTGACCCGCGACAGCCGCGTCGTGGAACGGAAGAAATACGGCAAGGCGAAAGCCCGCCGCAGCTTCCAGTTCTCGAAGCGCTGATCTTTCGGAAAGATCTGCAAGGGCCCGCTTCGGCGGGCCCTTTGTCGTTGGAATACCGCCCGCCGCGCGTTCCTTGCTTCGGCCGATGCGGGTCCCGCGCCCGATGCCGGTGGCTCGGTGTCGGGGACGGATGCCGGCGTATTGCTGCCCGCGCTTGGCAGCCTTTCGCGCGCCGCGTAATCAGGGTTCGACCCTGAGGGAGTTCCATCGTGACCACCCATTCCGCCCGCGGCACCTGCGCGCTCTGCGGCTCCACTCATCCCCTGCCTGCCTTCGTTCCGGCCAGCAGCCTCGCCGGAGGCACGCGGAGCCGGATGCTGGCCGACTGGCCGGATCTCGCCCCCGATGCGCCGGTCTGTCCGTCCTGCCGCGCGCGCTACCGCCGCCAGCATCTCGAGGCGCTGCTCGAGGCCGAGCGGGGCGAACTCACGCGGCTCGATCATGCCGTGCTGGATAGCCTCGAAAGCGGCCGCATGCTCACGCAGGAGCCCGGCGCGGAGGCGGACGAGGCGCGCAGCTTCGGGGAACGGGCCGCCGACCGGCTGGCGCGTCTCGGCGGCTCCTGGGGGTTCCTGATCGGCTTTGGCCTGGTGCTGGCGCTCTGGATGGCGGTGAATGTCACCGGCCTCGTCGTGGGGATCTTCGATCCCTATCCGTTCATCCTGCTGAACCTGATGCTCTCGACGCTCGCGGCGATCCAGGCGCCGATCATCATGATGAGCCAGCGGCGGCAGGAGGAGAAGGACCGGCTCCGGTCCGAGAACGATTACAGGGTCAATCTCAAGGCCGAACTGGAGATCCGCCACCTGCACGAGACGCTGGAGCATCATCTCGCGCGGCAGTGGGAGCGGCTGGAGGCGATCCAGCGGCTGCAGATCGAGCTTCTGGAAGAGGCCGCGGGCGGCGCGGAGCGCTGACGCCGCAGCCGTGCGGAGCCCGCGCCCGGCACATGCCATGAGTGCGGAAAAAGAGCGGCCGGGCAGAGCCCGGCCGAGTCATGGGGACATGTGCGGCGGGATCAATCCTGCCAGAAGGGCTTGGAGGCCTCGATCTCGGCGGCGCGCTGCGAGAGCCCGATGTCGCGCAGCAGGTGCGGATCCAGCCGGGAGAGGCCGAGGCGCGTGCGCCGTCGCTCGTCCCAACGCACGACCACGAAGCCGAGACTGAACAGCACGCGCGCCAGCGGCGGCATGGTGCGGTTCAGGGTCAGGGCAGCGGGAGGGGTCTGCGGAATCGCGCGGATCATGTTGCACCTTTTGTGTTGATACAATTCAGCGTATCAAGTAGGTAAAGCATACAATGCCCGCGCAATCCGCTCCAGAGGAACATTGTGACTGATACAATATGGCATCCAGACCTCGCACAATTCCCCGGACCCAAATATCTCGCCCTGACACGGGCGCTGCGGGAGGCGATCCGCGAGGGGGTGCTGCTGCCGGGCGTGCAGCTTCCGACCGTGCGGGATCTGGCCTGGAGACTGTCGGTCACGCCCGGCACCGTCTCGCGGGCCTATCAGATGGCCACGCAGGAGGGGCTTCTGGCCGCGACCGTGGGGCGGGGCACCTTCGTCGCGGCGGCCGAGCCTCGGCTGGGGCCCACGCAGGCCCTGTTCGTCGACCGCGAGCCGCAGGCTGCGCCGGGCCTTCTGGATCTGCGCTCGCCGCAACTGCCGGACGTGGGGCAGATGCCGCTCTTCTCGGAGGCGCTGCGGCGGGTGGCGGGGCAGGTCGGTGCCGACTGGCGCGATTATCCCACGCAGCGCGAGGAGACGGCCCTGCGCGAGGCGGTGCGGGACTGGCTCGGCGACCGGGTGCTGGGGCCGGTCGTGCCCGACGACATCGCCCTCACCCATGGCGGGCAGAGCGGCATCGGCCTCGTGATGTTCTGCTGCCTCCGGGGCGACCGGCCCGTGGTGCTGACCGAGGAACTGGCCTATCCCGGCTTCCGTCATGCGGCGCGGCTGGCGCGGGCCGAGGTGGTGGGGGTCGAGCTCGACCAGCACGGGATCCGGCCGGATGCGCTGGAGGCCTGCTGCCGCAAGCATCTGCCGCAGGTGCTCTGCGTCACGACAGAGGCGCAGAATCCGACCGCCGTGCGGATGCCCGAGCAACGCCGGGCCGAGATCGTGGCCATCGCCCGCCGGCACGAGCTCCAGATCATCGAGGACGATTGCTATACGGTGGCCGAAAGCACGCTGCCCTCGATGCGCGCGCTGGCGCCGGAGCGGACCTGGTATGTGGGCAGCCTCTCGAAGACCGTCTCGGCGGCGCTGCGCTTCGGCTATATCCTCTGCCCGACGGGCCGGGGCGAGGCGGGGCGCCTGACGGCGCAGCACGCCTTCTTCGCTCTGGGCCGGCCGGTCTCGGATCTGTGCCTCGACCTCTTCCGCAGCGGGCAGGCCGTCGAGATCCGCAGCCGGGTCCAGAGTGCCTTCGCCGACCGGCTGAAGGCGATCGTGAACGGGCTCGGCGCGCATGATCTGGTCTGGCAGCCGGGGCTGCCGTTTGTCTGGCTGCGGCTGCCGGTGGGCTGGCGCACCTCCTCCTTCACCCGCACGGCCGAAGCGGAGGGCGTGCTACTGCGGTCGGCCGATGAATATGCGCTGGTCCACGGACGCTCGCCCAACGCCGTGCGGCTTGCCATCGCAGGCCAGGTGCCGCGCGCCCGGCTCGAGGCGGCCGTGGACCGGCTGTCGCGGCTTCTGGCCTCGCCGCCCTCGGAGCTGCCGGTGTAATATGTGTTCTGCAACAGTGTGTTGGCGACGAATCCTCATGTTTAGTGCGAAGAAGTGCCCCTTGTGGCAGCGGCCGTGCTTTGCCTCTTGCGGCTCGCGGGTTGCAGGCGGACGCGCTGTCATCGGTCGGAGGCCCTGTGCCTCGTGGGCTGCCTGAAAAGCGGGCAGGCCGAACCGGATCGAGGCGATCCGGACCGAGCCGCCGTGGGCGCTTCCTCATAAGCCGATGGAGGAGTCGGCGGCAATCTACTGAATTGGCGTCTGAAATTTGCGGACTCAGAGAGGGCGCCCCTGCCGTGGCCGGGCTGGGCATCTGCTCAACCTGAGGGCAAGCGGGCCCGGCCGTCTCCGCGAATGTCTTCCCTTGGCGGTCGAGCTATGCCAGAAGTTCAGGGCACGGCGGAACGGGGGCGCGATGGAGCAGGAAACGCGGTGGAGTCGCTTGCGGCGGTCCGAGGCGGCTCATGGCTATCTTCTCGTGGGACCTCCGGCGCTTTATGCCATCCTGCTTCTGGCGGCCCCGCTCGGCACGATCGCGGTCTACAGCTTCCTGACCGACGGCTATCTCGAGATCGTCCGCGAGTTCACGCTGGCCAATTACCATGAGGCCTGGACGAACGAGCTTTACCGGACCGTCATGCTGCGCTCGCTGGGCGTGGCCATGGCGGTGACGGCGGTGACGGTCGTTCTGGCCTTTCCGGTGGCCTATTTCGTCTCGTTTCATGTGGCGCCGGAACGCAAGTCGCTCTGGCTCTTCCTCATCACCATTCCGTTCTGGACCAGCTACCTGATCCGGGTGTTCCTCTGGAAGGTGATCCTCGGCTTCAACGGGGTGATCAACTCGGGCCTCCTGGGCCTCGGGATCATCGACGAGCCGCTGACCTTCATCCTCTACAACGTGAATGCGGTCGTCATCACGCTGGCCCATGCCTATGCGCCCTTCGCGATCCTGCCGATCTTCGTGGCGCTCGAGAAGATCGACCGGGCGCTCCTTGAGGCGGGGCAGGATCTGGGGGAATCGAAGCTCATGACCTTCTGGCGGGTGACGCTGCCGCTCGCCATGCCCGGGGTCATCGCCTCGGTGCTGATCGTCTTCATCCCCACCATCGGCGACTATGTGACGCCGCAGCTGGTGGGGGGGCCGGAGGGGCGGATGGTGGCCAACCTGATCCAGCTCCAGTATCTGAAACTCGACAATTACCCGCTGGGATCGGCCATCGCCGTCTCGGCCATGAGCATCGTCACGGTGGTGAGCCTGATCTTCCTGTTCCTGAACCGCCGCTTCCTCCGGGGGCCGAAATGAAGGGGGGCGGGTTCCGGATCTATGCGCTGGCCTACCTGCTGTTCCTCTATGCGCCGATCATCCTGCTGCCGCTCTTCGCCTTCAACGAAGGCACGGTGATCGCCTTTCCGCTGACGGGCTTCAGCACGAAATGGTTCGTGCAGGCGGCCAACCAGCCCACGCTCTGGCAGGCGGTGAAGAACAGCCTCATCATCGCGGGCTCGGCCTCGGTGCTGTCGACGGTGCTGGGCATCTTCGCGGCCCGGGCGTCCACGCGCTATCAGTTTCCGGGCAAGGCGGGGCTGATGGGCCTCATCATGCTGCCGCTCGTGCTGCCCGAGATCATCGTGGCCGTGTCGCTCCTCGTCGTGCTGCTGGGCCTCGGGATCAACCTCACGATCTTCACGGTGATCCTCGGCCATGTGCTGATCTGCACGCCCTTCACCATCGCGATCCTGAGCTCGGCCTTCCAGTCGCTCGACCGCTCGCTCGAGGAGGCGGCCTACGATCTGGGCGAGACCGCCGTCTCGACCTTCCGGCTCATCATCCTGCCGCTGGTCATGCCGGGGATCATCTCGTCGCTCCTGATCTCCTTCACCATCAGCCTCGACGAGTTCATCATCGCCTTCTTCCTCGCCGGCACCGAGCCCACGCTGCCCATCTACATCTTCTCGCAGTTCCGCTTCCCGCAGGCGGTGCCCGTCATCATGGCACTCGGCACGGTGCTCGTCGCCTGTTCGATCGTGCTGCTCGCCACTGCCGAATATTTCCGCCGCCGCGGCCTCGCCCGGTCCGGCGCCAAGGATACCGGAGGCTTCCTGTGACCGCTGCCGCGAAACCCACGATGATCGAGTTCCGCGACGTCCACAAATATTACGGCGACTATCACGCGCTGCGCGGCATCTCGGCCACGATCCGGGCGGGCGAGTTCTTCTCGCTGCTCGGGCCCTCGGGCTGCGGCAAGACCACGCTCCTGCGCACCATCGCGGGGTTCGAGGAGATCTCGTCGGGCGTGGTGCTGATCGACGGCAAGGACACCAAGGGGGTGCCCGCCAACAAGCGGCCCACCAACATGGTGTTCCAGAGCTACGCGATCTTCCCCCATCTGACGGTGGCGCAGAATGTGGGCTTCGGCCTGCGCCGCGCGAACCTTTCGAAGGAGGAGACCACGCGGCGGGTGGCCGAGGCGCTCGAGATGGTGGGGCTGCGCGGCTACGGCGCGCGGGCGGCCCATGCGCTCTCGGGCGGGCAGCGGCAGCGGGTGGCGCTGGCGCGGGCGCTGATCCTGAAGCCCAAGGTGCTGCTGCTGGACGAGCCGCTGTCGGCGCTCGACAAGAAGATGCGCGAGCAGATGCAGGTCGAGCTCATCAAGCTGCAGCGGCAGGTGGGGATCACCTTCATCCTCGTCACCCACGACCAGGAAGAGGCGCTGGTCATGTCCGACCGGATCGCCGTCATGTTCGAGGGCGAGATCGCGCAGCTGGCCGATCCCGAGACGCTCTACCGGCGGCCGACCTCGCGCAAGGTGGCGGATTTCATCGGGACGATGAACTTCCTGCCGGCGCGGATCCTGAGCGAGACCGCGCAGGGGATCGAGGTCGAGGCGCAGGGGCTCGGGCGGATGCTGCTCGATCCGACGCAGGCGCCGGGCGCGGCCTCGGGCACCGGCGTCACGGTGGGCTTCCGCCCCGAGACGGCGACGATCCTCTTCGAGGGGCAGAAGGCCGACCGGGAAGCCATGGGGACGATCGAGGAGGTCGTCTACTACGGGGACATGACCTATTACGACATCCGGCTCGACGGCACCGAGGCGCCGATCCGGCTCTCCATGCGCAACGTCTTCGGCCGGGCGGTGCTGGAGATCGGCGCGCGGGCCCGCGTCGCCTGGAGCCCCGGGGCGCTGGTCCTGTTCCGGTGAGGGGCGACGCTCAGGGGGCTGGCCGGGGACCGGCTGCGGGGGCGCGCGACGGGGAACCGGGCTCTGCAGTGGAGCCGCCGGGGGGCTGTCTGCCCCCCGGACCCCCCGAGGATATTTTTCCAGAGTGAAAGGGCTCGGGCGGGCTGTGGGGCGCGGGGGCTGCGTCAGGCGTCCGGCGGAAGCAGGCCCAGTCCGCGCAGATAGATGCCGATGCCGGCCTCGAGCAGTTCTTCGGCCGGGAAGGGCGAGCGCGCGCCGGGGGCGCCGCGGGTGAAGAGCTCGACGACGCCATGGCTCAGCGCCCAGATATGGGCGGAGAACATGGCGGGCGGCGGCCGCTTGGCGGGCGGAATATGTTCGGACAGCCGGACCGCGGCCCGTTCGAGCACGTCATGGGCCTGGCCGGCGGCCGCGGCGAGATCGGGGCGCGACTGAAGCGACAGGCCGCTCTCGAACATGGCCATGTAGTGGCCGGGATATTTCCGGGCGAAGGCCAGATAGGCGCGGCCGGTGGCCTCGAAGGCTGCCAGCGCGGAGGGGCGGCCCTCGTCATAGGCATAGGCCATCAGGGCGCCGAAGATCTCGTAGCCCTGCCGCGCCGCCTCGGCGATCAGATCGTCGCGCCCGGCGAAATGGCGGTAGACCGCGGCGGGCGTGACCTCGGCCGCCTTTGCCGCCTCCGAGAGGGTGAAGCCCTGCGGTCCCTTCTCGGTGATGAGGGTCAGCGCCGCCTCGACCAGCGCCTGACGGAGATTTCCGTGATGGTAGCCGCGCTTGCTCATGTCCGGCCGTGGCCGTCGCTCCAGAGGTCGGGGCCGCCGCAGAGGGCAGGGTCGGGCGTCCCGATCAGCCCGTCCTCGCGGCCCTCGAAGGAGACCGCGCGCAGGATGGTCTGGATCGCGGCGATCCGGGCGCGGCGCTTGTCGTCGGAGCGGATCACCGTCCAGGGCGCCTGGGCCGTATGGCTGCGCGCCAGCGTCTCTTCGATGGCCGCACTGTAGGCCTCCCATTTCTTCAGCCCCTCGATGTCGATCCAGGACAGTTTCCACTGTTTCAGCGGGTCCTGCTCGCGGGCGAGGAAGCGGCGGAGCTGTTCGGGGCGGCCGACATTGAGCCAGAGCTTGACCAGCGTGATCCCGTCTTCGGCCAGCATCTCCTCGAAGCCGGGCAGCTGGCAGAAGAAATGCTCGCGCTGGCGCTCGGTGCAGAAGTCGAAGACCTTCTCGACCACGCCGCGGTTATACCAGCTGCGGTCGAAGAGCGCGATCTCGCCCGCGGCGGGCAGCCAGTCGACATAGCGCTGGAAATACCATTGGCTCGCCTCGCGGTCGGAGGGGGCGGGCAGCGCCACCACATTGGCGACGCGCGGGTTCAGGTTCTCGGTCACGACCTTGATCGTGCCGCCCTTGCCGGCGGCGTCGCGGCCCTCGAAGAGCACGACGATCCTCTTGCCGGTCTTCTTCACGTCGGCCTGAAGCCGGACGAGCTGCCTCTGCAGACCCGCCATCTGCTCGGCATAGAGCTTCTTCTTCATCTCCTCGCGATAGGGATAGGACGGATCGAGGATCTCGTCCTCGGAGGCCTTCTCGATGGCCTCGCGCACCTTGCGTGGCGCTTCCTTGCGGTAGTAGTGGCTGATCGCCCCGTCGAACGGCAGATCCATCAGATGCTCCCTCTTCGCTGCAGTATCGCCAGGGCGCGCGTCAGCGCAATCCGGCGCGGGCGGCGGCGCGGTCGATGGCGGCAGCGACGGCCTCGGGCGCCACATGGTGCGGCATGTGGCCGATGCCGGGAAGGATCGTCACATGGGCGTTCGGGATCAGCTTGCCGAGCGGGCGCGCATGGATCTCGACCGGCACCACCTGATCGGCATCGCCGTGCAGGATCTCGACCGGCATGGGCAGCCTGGCGTAGTTCGGCTCCATGAGCTTCAGGTAGGGCTTGAGGGCGGTCACCTGGCGGGCATTCACGCGGAAGCTGTCGCGGCGGAGCGAGAGGCCCACGCCGAAATAGTCGGCATAGCCCGGCGGCACCGTCTGGGGCGCGAAGATCTGGCCCACCACCGTCTCGGCCCGCTCGGGGGAGACGAAGGCCGAGATGAGCGGCACCACCGCCGCCTGCCCGAAGCTGCTGGCGGTGAGGGCATAGAGCGGCCCCAAATCCCCCGGCCAAGGCATGACCGCGCCGGAGACTGTGACGATGGCCGCGGTATGGCCCGGATCGCGCAGGCCCCAGGCCAGCGCCACCGCGGCGCCGTAGGAATGGCCGAGCACGATCGGCCGCTTCACGCCGAGCTGCTCTGCGGCCTTCCGCAGGAGGTCGGCCTGTACGAGCGGGCTCAGCCCGTCGGGGCCGATATCGTCCGACCAGCCGAGGCCGGGACGGTCGAGGGCGATGACCCGGTAGCGCCCCTTCATCCGCTCCACGAAGGAGAAGGTGAAGTCGCGCGTCGAGCCTGAGGCGCCATGGATCAGGATCAGGTCCGGCCCCTGTCCCTCGACAAGGGCATGGACCGTATGGCCATCGACCGTCAGAAGCTGGCCGGTGGGCGGATAGGAGGCCTCGGCCACGGCCTCGCGGTCGGCGGCTCTCTGGGAGACGGCGGCACCGCAGCCGCCGAGGGCGAGCGTTCCGGCGATGAGGAGGCTAACGGCCAATTTGCTGCGGGTCATATGGGGTGGACTGATAGATCTCGTTGATCCAGTTTCCATATAGGAGGTGCGCGTGGCTTCGCCACCTGTTGAGCGGCGGCTTCGACGGATCGTCGTCGGGATAGTAGTTCGCCGGCACGTTGATCGGCTTGCCGTTGGCCACGTCCCGGTCGTACTCCTGCTTCAGCGTGTCGCTGTCATATTCGAAATGGTTGAAGATGTAGAGCGCGCGGTGCCCGGGATCCTCGACGAGGCAGGGCCCGGCCTCGTCCGAGGCGAGCAGGGTGCGCAGGCCCGGCGCCGCGTCGATCTCGGCCTGCCGCATCTCGGTCCAGCGGCTGACAGGGATCACGAAATCGTCCGAGAAGCCGCGCAGATAGGGCGAGGTCGGCGCCACGTTGCGATGCCGGAAGCAGCCGAAGGCCTTGGCCTGCAGCCGGTGCTTCTGCACGCGGTGGAAATGGTAGATCATGGCCATGCCGCCCCAGCAGACGCCGAAGGTGGAATGGACATGGGTCTGGGTCCAGTCCATCACCTCGCAGAGCTCGTCCCAGTAGGTGACCTCGGCGAAATCGAGATGTTCGATCGGCGCTCCGGTGATGATGAGCCCGTCGAATTTCTCGTGCTTCACCTCCTGGAAGGGGCGATAGAAGGCCTCCATATGCTCGGCCGCGGTGTTCTTCGTCTGATGCTCGGTCATGCGGATCAGCTGGAAGTCGATCTGCAGGGGCGTGGCCCCGATCAGACGCGCGAACTGGTTCTCGGTCTGGATCTTCTTCGGCATCAGGTTGAGAAGCCCGATCCGCAGCGGCCGGATGTCCTGCCGCGCCGCGCGCTCCGGCGTCATCACCATGACGCCCTCGTGGGTGAGCACGTCGAAGGCGGGCAGGGTGGCGGGCAGGGTGATCGGCATGGGCGTCTCTCTCCGGCGGTGGTCGGGGGGTCTAGGCGTGGGTCCTGGCTCGGTCCAGCGTGCGGGCGATGAGCTCGACGAAGCCCTGGGCGTCGCGGGCCTCGGCCACCTCCTCGGCGGTGACCGTGA
Organism: Cereibacter johrii; assembly: GCF_001720585.1. GTDB lineage: Bacteria > Pseudomonadota > Alphaproteobacteria > Rhodobacterales > Rhodobacteraceae > Cereibacter_A > Cereibacter_A johrii. The sequence continues at coordinate 24,916 of NZ_MABH01000157.1, forward strand.
TGCCCCAGCGCGCCATGGCCTCGTAGCGCGGCTGGCGGTGGGCCAGCGCGCGGGCGTAGGTCCAGCGGATGAAGTCGTCGGGATCGACCTGCTCTTCGGTCAGACCCTTCTCGACGCGGTAATCGGTCCAGGCGGCATGGAGGAAGCCCGGCTGGTAATACATGGGCTTGGGTGCCTTGTCGAAGCGGCGCACGAGCTCGGCCGTATGGGCCTCGGAGCCCTTGATCCAGACCATGAGCAGGTTGCCCGCAAGATCGGACATGACCGGATCGTCCGGATTGTCCGGGTCCACCACCTCGCAGATCGAGCCGCCGGAATCGCAGACGAAATTCTGGTAGCCGTAGATCTCGGTCGCGCGGCGGATGAAGCGGGGCGTGTCATGCAGCGCCGCCACCTCGGCCTCGCGGTGCTGGCCCTGCCGCTCGAGATAGTCGGCAAAGGCCAGCCCGCCGCGGTTCGGGTTGCCGGGCTTGCCGAGATAGGTCGAGAGCGGCGCCAGATTGTCGAAGGTGATGTTCGAGGCGATATAGACCGAGTCGGTCCGCAGGAGCTCGCGCAGGAACGGGACCTTCATCGCCTCGCGCTTGAAATTGTCGGCGATATGCTCGCCCATGTAGCGGGTGCCGATCCGGTAATCGACGGAATAGTGGAACCAGTCGCCGCTGTCGCGGAGCAGGGTCGAGACATGGGTCTTGCCCAGGCCCGACATGCCGAACAGAAGCACCCGCTTGGCCTGCGCCGCGCGCCACTCCGCCCCGGTCCTGTAGATCATCGCTTGCGTCCCCTGCCTCGGATCGGGCCCTGTTACCGCGCCCGGCGGGCCAGTTCACGCGGAATATGGAGGATGCGGCCGTCGAGCACCAGAAGGCCCGCGACGAGAAGTGCGAAGCCTGCGAAGGCATGCGGGGGCAGCCGCTCGCCCAGGACGAGCGCCCCGAGGAGGATCGCCACCGGCGGCACGATAAGGGTGACGAGGCTGAGGTTGCCCGCGCCTGCCACGGCGAGGATGCGGTAATAGAGCAGATAGGCGAAGGCCGAGGCCACGACCGCGAGGTAGAAGAGCGCGCCCCAGGCCTGCAGCGGCAGATCGAGCCGCGGCGGCCCGCCGAGGAGGAGCGCGGCCGGCAGGACGATGAGGCTCGCGCCCGCCAGCATCCCCGCCGCGGCCATGCGCGGATCGAGCCCGGCCAGCGCCCGGCGTCCGAAGGCACCCGCGCAGGCATAGGAGAGGGCGGCCCCGAGAAGCGCGAGCTGCCCCGCCGAGCGCGGATCGAAGCCCGAAAGCGCGTCGGGGCCGATGGTCGTCACCACGCCTGCGAATCCCAGCAGGACGCCTGCGATCCGGCGCGGCGTCAGCCGTTCGTCGGCCAGCACCAGCGCGGCCACCAGCACGCCGAAGATGGCCGTTGCCGCATTCAGGATCGAGGCGAGCCCCGAGGGGATCGACTGCTGGCCCCAGGTGATGAGCGTGAAGGGGATCACGTTGTTCAGAAGCCCCATCACGAGGAAGGAGGCCCAGATCCGCGGGCTGCGGGGCACCGCGAGCCCGAGGAGCCGCACCGCGATCCAGAGGACGAGGGCCGCGCCCCCGACCCGGACGGCGACCGTGCCCGCCACGCCCGCCTGCGGAAGCGCCAAGCCATTGGCGAGGAACGAGCCGCCCCAGATGGTGCCGAGCAGCAGGAGCTCGGCCGAGGCGCGGGGGGTGAGGGATGTCTGTGCCATGGCGCTCTTCTGGCAGGAAGCGGCGGGACGTGCGACCCGGAACATGCGCAAGGGGCCCCCGAAGGGGCCCCGGCTCTGCCTCCCGGCGGGAGGGATCTCAGAAGGTGAAGCCCACGCGGATGCCCGCGGCGAGGGCGTTGTTGTCGTCGAACTCGGCGCCCACGCCGCGCGTCGTCGCATTGCCGAGCTCGACATAGCGGATGCCGCCGGTGATCTTCATGTTCTCGTGGGTGTAGGTCGCGCCGATCCCGATCGAGCGGAAGCCGTCGTTCGGGCCGAGGTTGCCCGTGTCGTCGCCCGTCTGCGGCTCGTAGGAGACGGTGACGGCACCCGACCACTGCTCGTTGAAGCGCCGCCCGACGCCCAGCGTATAGGTCCAGCGGTCGGACTCGTAGGCCACGAGAGGGATGCCGGGGAAGTAATACTGGTAGATCTCGGGGTCGATCAGGAACTCGGTCCAGTCCACCCAGCGCACCGACCCGAAGAGCAGCGTGTCCTCGGCGATGCCGGTCTGGAACTCGAGGTTGAGCGACTGCGGCACCGTCGTGTCGAAGTCGCTCTCGCCCGAGCGGTCGCCGAAGATCGGGTTCGTGCCGGTCTCGTCGCCCTCGAGCGCATGGTCGATGGCCGAGTTGTAGGTCAGCGCCACGCGGGCGGCAATCTCGGGCTTCTCCCAGGCCACGCCCAGGACATAGCCCAGCGACCAGTCCCGGTTCGTCTCGAGATTGTAGTCGGTCGTCGCGATGTAGGCCCCGTTCTGGTAGATGTCGAACAGGATGTGGGCCTTGCCCTCGACCGACTGCGCGCGGAGCCCGCCGTAGAGCGAGACGTTGTTCTGGAGCTTGTAACGCAGGAGGGCCGTGATCGCGTTCGAGCGCAGTTCGGCCGTCGTGCCCGCCAGCGGATAGAGGCCCTCGTCCGGGTAGTCGACGTCCGCGCCGATCGGCTGGTCGAGGATCAGCGCGAGATCCATGTTGGCGCCCAGAGGCTGCTTGTAGCCGAGCGACCAGGTGTTGAAGTTGCCCGCCATGTTGCCCGAGCCGATCCCCCCCACCGATCCGCTCACGTCCGGGTTGACGGCGCCGAAGGTGAATTCGGCGTAGCGTCCCTCCTCGAACAGGATGCCCACGCTCTGCTGCGATCGTTCGATGTCGCCCGCCGCCGCAGCCCCGGCGCCGAGCGCCAGCCCCCCCAGCGCCATGGTCCAGATCTTCATTGGCATCCTCCCCTAGCCAGACGAGATTGCATCATTCGAAGGCTGCTCCTCTCGGTCAATTGATTACGCCACGGAAGGCGTATGTCACCTTGCGTCCTGTGGCCGGCTTGCGCGTCCGGCCGCGCGGATGCTGATCCAGTTCGCTGCAAGAATAATGCCGCCCCCGAGGATGACCATGGCATCGAGCGGTTCGGAGAAGAGGACCATCCCGAGGATCGCGAAGACGGGCAGGCGGAGGAAGTCGACCGTCACGACGAAGCCCGCCGAGGCCCGCGCGAGCGCCTGGGTGAGGCAGAGGTGGGCCGCGAGGCCCGAGAGGCCGATCATCACGAGCCAGAAGCCCGAGACCGCCGTGGGCCAGGTGGTCTGGCCATCCGCGAAGGTGCACAGGAGGCCCAGCACCGCCTGGATCAGCGTGAGCCAGAACATGATCGTGACGATGGAATCGTGGCGCGTCAGCCGCTTGGTCAGGATGATCGAGCCCGCGAAGAACACGGCCGAGCCCGCGGCCGCAAGTACCCCCACATCGAGCGCGGCGAAGTCGGGCCGGGCCACGATCAGGATGCCCATAAAGCCCACGACGGTGGAGAGGGCGCGCAGGGCGGTGATGCGCTCGCCCAGCAGGAAGGGCGAGAGCAGGATCACCCAGAGCGGAGAGGTGAACTCGAGCGCGATCACCTGCGCGAGCGGGATGAGGCCCAGGGCCCAGAACCACAGGTTCTGGCCCGTGAAGTGCGACAGGTTGCGCACCAGATGGCCGCCGAAGTGCCGGGTGCGGATCTCGCCCAGCCGCCCGGACAGGATGGCCCAGAGGAGGACGACCGCGAGCCCCACCAGCGAACGCCAGGCCATGATCTCGAACGTGTCGTGAATCCCCGAGACCATCCGCCCCGACACGGCCATCGCGGAGAAGGAAGCGATGGCGCCGGCCATCCAGAAGGTTGCCGAGAGAAGGCTTTGCTGGGCAGGCATTTGCAGGTCCGGTTCTAGGGCCGGCCACCATGGCTCGGACGTGACGGATTGTCCAGACGGGCCGGGGCGGGGCGGTGCCGGCGGGCGGGGGGCGCAGGCCCGGGACGGGACCGTGGCGCGGGGAAGGCGAAGGGAAGGCGGCGCAGGCGAGGCCGCGCGGCGGCGGGTGCCGAAAGGGCGGGGGCTGTCTGCCCGGGTCGCGGCGGGTCAGCGGCTGAGTGCGGACGACGGGCGGGGAGGGACGGGGCCTTCGCATCCGTGGCCGCCGCGGCGCGGGGGGCGGACGGGGCTGTGCTTGCCCTCTCGGGTATCGGGAGAGGGAGGTGTCTCCGGCTGCGGGCGGTGCGTCCGCAGCCGGGGTCCTTCAGGCGCGCGCGGGCCGGGTCATTCCCACTCGATGGTGCCCGGCGGCTTCGAGGTGATGTCGTAGGTCACGCGGTTGATGCCCTGCACCTCGTTGATGATCCGCGTCGCCGTCTCGCCGAGGAAATCGTGGGTGAAGGGATAATAGTCGGCCGTCATGCCGTCGACACTCGTCACGGCGCGGAGCGCGCAGGCATAGTCGTAGGTTCGCCCGTCGCCCATCACGCCCACGGTGCGCACCGGCAGGAGCGCCACGAAGGCCTGCCAGATCTCGTCGTAGAGCCCGTGGCGGCGGATCTGGTCGATATAGACCGCATCGGCCCGGCGCAGGATCTCGAGCTTCTCGCGGGTGATCTCGCCGGGGCAGCGGATCGCGAGGCCGGGGCCGGGGAAGGGGTGGCGGCCGATGAAGCTCTCGGGCAGGCCGAGCTCGCGGCCGAGCGCGCGGACCTCGTCCTTGAAGAGCTCGCGCAGCGGCTCGACGAGCTTCAGCCCCATCTTCTCGGGCAGGCCGCCCACATTGTGGTGCGACTTGATCGTGACCGAAGGACCGCCCGAGAAGCTCACCGACTCGATCACGTCGGGATAGAGCGTGCCCTGCGCGAGGAAGGTGGCACCGCCCACGTCGGCCGCATGTTTCTGGAACACGTCGATGAAGAGCCGGCCGATGGTCTTGCGCTTCACTTCCGGGTCCGAGACGCCCTCGAGCGCCCCGAGGAAGAGATCGGATTCGTCGGCATGGATCAGCGGCATGTTGTAATGGTCGCGGAACATCGTGACCACCTGCTCGGCCTCGCCGAGGCGCAGCAGACCGTGGTCGACGAAGACGCAGGTCAGCTGATCGCCGATGGCCTCGTGGATCAGCACCGCCGCGACCGAACTGTCGACGCCGCCCGAGAGGCCGCAGATCACCTTCTGGTCGCCCACCTGGGCCCGGATCCTGGCGATCGCCTCCTCGCGGTAGGCGCCCATCGTCCAGTCGCCCTTGAACCCCGCGAGGCGCACGAAGTTCTCGTAGAGCTTCGCGCCCTTCGGCGTGTGGTGCACCTCGGGGTGGAACTGCACCGCATAGAAATGGCGCGCGGGATCGCCGGTGATGGCGAAGGGCGCGTTGGGCGAGGTGCCGAACACCTGGAAGCCCGGCGCGATCTGCGAGACATGGTCGCCGTGGCTCATCCAGACCTGCTCGCGGCCCTCCTCGAACCAGCCGTCGAGGATCGAGAGCCGCTCCGCCGTGGGCGTCACGAAGGCGCGGCCGAATTCGGCGGTGCCGTGGCCGCGTTCGACCTTGCCGCCGAGACAGTGCATCATCACCTGCTGGCCGTAGCAGATCCCGAGGATCGGCACGCCGAGATCGAACACGGCCTGGGGCGGCATCGGCGCGCCCTCGGCGAAGACCGAGGAGGGACCGCCGGAGAAGATGACGGCCTTCGGAGCGAAGCCTTTCAGGAAGGCTTCGGTCACGTTCTGATAGGGATGGATCTCGCAGTAGACATTCAGCTCGCGCAGGCGGCGCGCGATGAGCTGGGTCACCTGCGATCCGAAATCGATGATGAGGAGGCGGTCGTGCTGGGTCATGGCGTCCCATAGGCGGGAGAGGGGGACTCTGCAAGGGGGTGCCGCGATCTGGCCGAGGCGGGGCGGGGGCCCGGGAGGGCATCCTGTGCCTCAGCGCACAAGCGCCGCGCGCGGAGGCCGCTGTGCGCATGGGCGCGGAGCGGTTAGGGTGGCGGTCAGCAAGGGAGAAACATCATGAGCTGGAACCCCGCCCTCGATCCCGACATCCCCCTCGGCGATGCCGTCGACGCCATCGAGACCGTCATCGTGCCGCGCGCCCGCGATCTCGGCGGCTTCGAGGTGCGCCGCGCGCTGCCCTCGGCCCGCAGGCAGATGGTGGGGCCGTTCATCTTCTTCGACCAGATGGGCCCGGCGGAGTTCCTGACCGGGCGGGGGATCGATGTGCGGCCGCATCCGCATATCGGCCTCGGCACCGTGACCTATCTGCTGCGCGGGCGGCTCCACCACCGCGACAGCCTCGGCACCGACCAGTGGATCGAGCCGGGCGCGGTGAACTGGATGCTCGCGGGGCATGGAATCACGCATTCGGAGCGCACGGATGCGCCGGAGGGGCCGGGGAGCCTCTTCGGGCTGCAGACCTGGCTCGCGCTGCCGAAGGATCGCGAGGACGATGCCGCGGCCTTCTTCCATCAGGGCGCCGACCGGCTGCCCGAGCTCGAGGGGGAGGGCAAGCGCGTCCGGCTGATCCTGGGGCAGGCCTGGGGCGAGCGCGCGCCGGTCGATCTGCCGGTCGAGGCCGTCTATGCCGACGCCATGCTCGCCCCCGGGGCGCGGCTGCCGATGCCCGAGGGGCACGAGGATCTGGGGGCCTATGTCATCGACGGCTCGGTGAGCGTGGGCGGGCAGAGCTTCGAGGCGGGGCGGATGCTGGTGCTGCGCCCGGTCGACCGGCTGGCGCTGACGGCGGGCCCTCGGGGGGCGCGCCTGATGGTGCTGGGCGGCGCCGTGGCCGACGGGCCGCGCTGGATCTGGTGGAATTTCGTGGCCTCCTCGAAGGAGCGGATCGAGGCCGCGCGCGAGGCCTGGCGGGCGGGGGACTGGGCGCACGGGCGCTTCCGCCTGCCTCCGAACGACAGTGCGGAGTTCATTCCGGCCCCGGAGAAATGACTTTCACATTTTTCGGCGCGGGGGCGCTTGACGGCGCCCGTGAGGCTGCGTAATACGCCCCCACGTTCGGCGGCGACCGGACGGCGCACGCGGTTGTAGCTCAGTCGGTTAGAGTACCGGCCTGTCACGCCGGGGGTCGCGGGTTCGAGCCCCGTCAACCGCGCCAC
>NZ_MABH01000158.1 GCF_001720585.1 Cereibacter johrii
CGCGGTTGTAGCTCAGTTGGTTAGAGTACCGGCCTGTCACGCCGGGGGTCGCGGGTTCGAGCCCCGTCAACCGCGCCACTTCTTTCAGGATTGCGAAAAGGCCGGGCTTCTGCCCGGCCTTTTGCTTTTGCTTTTGCTTTTGCGGTGCGAGGCGGGCCGGACGGGGGGCAAGGGGACACCGCGGGGGGCCGTCTGCCCCCCGCACCCCCCGAGGATATTTTTCCAGAGTGAGACGGGGATGGGGCTTCTGCGGGGGGGGCGGACCGTATGGGGCGGGTCAGAGCGCGAGGCGGTAGCGGACGTGGCCGTCGGAGGGGGTGAAGCGGTCGTAGAGGGCGCGCGCCCGGTGATTGCCTTCGTCCGTGTGCCAGTAGAGGCGGCCCCAGCCCGATGCGCGCCCGAGCGCGATCAGATCCTCGATCAGGGCCCGGCCGAGGCCGAGGCCGCGCGCGGAAGGCTCGAGATAGAGATCCTCGAGATAGACGTCGGGGCGGAGGTTCCAGGTCGACAGATGGGTGTGATGGAGCGCGAAGCCGCGCACGCGCCCCTCCGTGAGCACGAGGCGGCCCGTGAGCGGCGATGCGGGCTCGAGGAGGCGCGCCCAGGTGGCCTCGGTCACCTCGGGGGCGAGATCCACGCGGTAGAAGCTCAGATAGTCCGCCCAGAGGGCGCGGAAGGCGGCCTCGTCGGCTGCCTCCAGGCTGCGGATCAGGGGGGTCATTCCGTCACGCGGGCGAGGAAGCGCGCCCAGGAGCGGATGCCCTTGTGAAAGCTCTCGACGTCGTATTTCTCGTTCGGGGAATGGATCTGATCGTCGTCTTTGGCAAAGCCCACGAGCATCGCATCCATGCCGAGAAGGGTCTGGAAGTGGCCCGCGATCGGGATCGAGCCGCCGCAGCCCACATAGGCGGCGGGCCGGCCCCATTCCTCGGTCAGGGCCGCGCGCGCCTGCTCGAAGGCGGGCGCGTCCGTGCGCATGTGCGAGGCCTTCGAATTGCCGTGGCCGCGGAACTCGACCGTGCAGTCCGGCGGCAGGTGCGCGCGGACATGGGCGCGGAAGGCCTCGCGGATCGCGTGGGGATCCTGCTCGCCCACGAGGCGGAAGCTGACCTTGGCATGGGCCTCGGCGGGCAGCACCGTCTTGAAGCCCGCGCCGGTATAGCCGCCCCAGATGCCGTTGATCTCGCAGGTGGGGCGCGACCAGATCATCTCGAGGGGCGTGCGATCCGCTTCGCCCGCGGGCTGCGAGAGCCCCACATCGCCGAGGAAGCGCGCATGATCGAAGGCCAGCCCCTGCCACTGGGCGCGGATCGCCTCGGGCAGCTCGCTCACGCCGTCGTAGAAGCCGGGCAGCGTGACGCGGCCGGTCTCGTCGTGAAGGGCCGCGAGCGCGCGGGTCAGCACCCGGATCGGATTGATCGCAACCCCGCCATACATGCCGGAATGCAGGTCCTTCGAGGGGCCGCGCACCACCAGCTCCTCGCCGAGAAGGCCGCGCAGCATGGTCACGATGGCGGGCGTGCGCGATTCGAACAGGCCCGTGTCGCAGATCAGCGCCACATCGGCGGGCAGCTCCCCGGCATTCTCCTTCATGAAGGGCACGAGCGAGGGCGAGCCCGACTCTTCCTCGCCCTCGAGGAAGATCGTGAGGCGGCAGGGCAGCGTGCCGTGCTCGGCCTTCCAGGCGCGGCAGGCCTCGAGGAAGGTCATGAGCTGGCCCTTGTCGTCGGACGCTCCGCGGCCGCGGATCACCTTGCCGCGCGGCGTCTCCTCGATGGCCGGCTCGAAGGGCGGGCGGTCCCAGAGCGAGAGCGGATCGACGGGCTGCACGTCATAGTGGCCGTAGAACAGGAGGTGCGGCCCGTCGCCGGGGGCATGGGCCACGACCATCGGATGGCCGGGGGTGGGGCGTTTCGAGGCCTCGAAGCCCAGAGCCGCGAGATCGGCCACCAGCCAGTCGGCGGCGGCCTCGCATTCGGCTGCATGGGCGGGATCGGTCGAGATCGAGGGAATGCGCAAGAGCGCCATCAGCCGGTCCAGAGCCTCGGGCAGGCCGGTGTCGATCCGGGCGAGCACGGCGTCGAGCGTCATCTTCTGGTCCTTCCACTTCCAGTGTGTCCGCCGCAGCAGGGCGGGCGGAGCCGGGCCCTCGGCCGGACTCGGCTCCTGCGCGTCCCGGTATGGGCCGCGACCCATGGCGAAGTCAATTTGGAGGATGGCGAACCTGCCGGGGGGAGGGCGTTCACAAGACGGGGAGGCTCTGTGCAGGCGGGGCTGCGTGGGCTAAAAGGGCCGCGACAGGGGGCAGGTGGAGAGGATCATGCGTCTGGCGATGGTGGCAGCCCTCGGGATCTTGACGGCGGGGGCCGCGTTCGCCCAGCCGGTGACGGGGCGCGAGGCGAAGAAGATGCTCTTTCCCCCCGCGAAGGCGGAGGTGGAGATCCTGCCGGTCGCCTTCCTGTCCGAGAACGACCGCGCACTGCTGCGCATGGTGGTGAGCGAGCAGCCCTATTACGGGGCCATCGCCGTCTCGCCCGACGAGGGGCTGGCCTCCGAGGCGACCATCGCCGCTGCGAACCATCACACGACCGAGGCCGCGGCCTGGGCTGCGCTTGCCGCCTGCGAGGAGAAGCGCAAGGGCAGGGCGCGGTGCGAGATCGTGGGATTCGTGCGCCCCGAAGGCTGGAAGAGCCGCCCGCTCAGCCTATCGTCCGATGCAACCGCGGGGTTCCGGGCCGATTATGGCGCGCGGGGGCCGAGGGCGCTGGCGGTCTCGCCCGCGACAGGGCGCTGGGGCATGGGGGCCGGAGCGGGGGCGGGAGAGAAGGCTCTTGCGGCCTGCGCGAAGGCCGGAGGGGCCCGGGATTGCGTGCTGGCGGTGGCCGATTGACGCAGGGACCAATGAACGGGTTTCAAATTGGCCGGTTCCAGACTTAGGATTTGATCCTTATCAAGGCCATGTTGCGCCGAAATTTGATGATGACACCCAGCTTGCTCGGCAGCCCGAGCGTCAGGGAGACGAAGATGGACTATAATCAGGCACTCGATACCGCTTTGAACCGGCTTCACACCGAGGGCCGGTACCGGACCTTCATCGACATCGAGCGGCGCAAGGGTGCCTTCCCGAAAGCCATGTGGCGCAAGCCCGACGGGAGCGAGAAGGAAATCACCGTCTGGTGCGGCAACGACTATCTCGGCATGGGCCAGCATCCGGTGGTGCTGGGGGCCATGCACGAGGCGCTGGATTCGACCGGCGCGGGGTCGGGCGGCACGCGCAACATCTCGGGCACCACGCTCTATCACAAGCGCCTCGAGGCCGAGCTCGCCGACCTCCATGGCAAGGAAGCGGCGCTGGTCTTCTCTTCGGCCTATATCGCCAACGACGCGACCCTCTCGACGCTGCCGCAGCTGATCCCGGGCCTCGTCATCGTCTCGGACAAGCTGAACCACGCCTCGATGATCGAGGGCATCCGCCGCTCGGGCACCGAGAAGCACGTCTTCAAGCACAATGACCTCGACGACCTGCGCCGCATCCTGACCTCGATCGGCAAGGACCGTCCGATCCTCGTGGCCTTCGAATCCGTCTATTCGATGGATGGCGACTTCGGCCGCATCAAGGAGATCTGCGACATCGCCGACGAGTTCGGCGCGCTGAAATACATCGACGAGGTCCATGCGGTCGGCATGTACGGCCCCCGCGGCGGCGGCGTGGCCGAGCGGGACGGGCTGATGGACCGGATCGACATCATCAACGGGACGCTGGGCAAGGCCTTCGGCGTGTTCGGCGGCTATATCGCGGCCTCGGCCAAGATGTGCGACGCGGTGCGCTCCTATGCGCCGGGCTTCATCTTCTCGACCTCGCTGCCGCCCGTGGTGGCGGCCGGTGCGGCGGCCTCGGTGCGCCACCTCAAGGGCGATGTGGAGCTGCGCGAGAGGCACCAGACCCAGGCCCGCATCCTGAAGATGCGCCTCAAGGGGCTCGGCCTGCCGATCATCGACCACGGCTCGCACATCGTGCCGGTCCATGTGGGAGACCCCGTGCACTGCAAGATGATCTCGGACATGCTGCTCGAACATTTCGGCATCTATGTCCAGCCGATCAACTTCCCCACGGTGCCGCGCGGGACCGAGCGGCTGCGCTTCACGCCGTCGCCCGTGCATGATTCCGGCATGATCGACCATCTCGTGAAGGCCATGGATGTGCTCTGGCAGCACTGTGCGCTGAATCGCGCCGAGGTCGTTGCCTGACAGCTTCTGCGGATGCAAAGGTCCCTGCCCTGTGCTACTTCTTTCGGGACAGGGCACCCCTGAGTCGGAAGCAACCGGCCGGGGTAAATCGGGGCAGGACGGGCACACGCATGATCTGGCGGAGGACACAACCTTCGACGGCCGAAGTCGATAAACCCAAAGGGTTCGACGATTTCGAGTTGCGGTTGGGCGACCTGATGCGCGGTGAGCGGGCGACGCTCGGCAAGTCGCTGCTCGATGTCCAGCGCGAGCTGAAGATCAAGGCCACCTATATCGCCGCCATCGAGAATGCCGACGTGTCGGCCTTCGAGACGCAGGGTTTCGTGGCGGGATATGTGCGCTCCTATGCGCGCTATCTCGGCATGGACCCGGACGAGGCCTTCGCGCGCTTCTGCCACGAAGCGAATTTCACCACGATGCACGGCATGGCGGTCTCGGTGACCGGCGCGCGCCGCGAACCGGGTCCGCGGTCCCGGCCGCAGGGCGAGGGGCGCGATCCGCTGGCGGATCCGAATGCCCTGTTCGTGCCCCGGGGCGAGAGTGTGTTGGCCAGCATCGAGCCGGGCGCGGTGGGATCGGTTCTGGTCCTGCTCGCCCTGATCGGCGGCATCGGATATGGCGGCTGGGCGGTGCTTCAGCAGGTGCAGCGCGTGCAGGTGGCGCCGGTCGATCAGGCGCCGCAGGTGGTGGCCGAGATCGACCCGCTGGGCAGCGTCGGCACGGTGGCGCCGCTGGTGCGGTCCGAGCCTGCCTCCGACACGATGGATCTCGCCGCCGCCGATCCGGCGCAGCCCGACCTCATGGGGCGGCTCTATCGTCCGCAGGCCCAGGCGCTCGACGTGCCGGTGCTGGTCTCGCGCGACGGGCCGATCGCGGCCATCAATCCGCGGATGAACGACAGCGTCCAGCAGGCCTCGCTCGAGGTGCCCGCGATCCCCGCCACGGCCGCCGCCGTGCCGGTCGAGGAAGAGGTGCAGGTGGCCGAGGCCGCGCCGCCGACGGTCGAGCTTCTGGCCGTGCGCCCCTCGTGGGTGCGGGTGCAGGCGGCCGACGGGACGGTGCTGTTCGAGAAGATCCTCGACGCGGGCGAACGCTATGTCGTGCCGCAGATGGAAGAGCCGCCGGTGCTGCGCGCCGGCAATTCGGGCTCGCTCTATTTCGCCGTGAACGGCGAGACCTACGGCCCGTCGGCGCCCGGCGCGCAGGTGGTGAAGAACGTGGCCCTCTCGCCCGAGGCGCTCACCGGCAAATATGCCATGGCGGACCTGACCGGCGACGCGGATCTCGCGCGTTACGTCACGGTCGCGCAGAACGAGACCCGCTGACCCCCGCGCAAACGTGATCGCGCGGGCCCCCCGGTCCTGCCCGAGGGGCAGGGCATTTGGGCGCAGCCGGTTGTGCCGATGGCGCGGCGGGGTTAAGTTGCAGGCGACCATCACCCGAGGTTTCCACCCATGTCGCTCAATCATGTCCGCCCCTGGCGCAACATCCACCGCCGCAAGTCGCGGCAGATCATGGTGGGCAACGTTCCGGTGGGAGGCGATGCGCCGATCTCGGTGCAGACGATGACGAACACGATCACGGCCGACGCGCCCGCGACCATCGCGCAGGTGCTCCGCGCGGCCGAGGCAGGGGCCGACATCGTCCGCGTGTCGGTGCCCGACGAGGCCTCGACCCGGGCGCTGAAGGAGATCGTGGCGGAAAGCCCGGTTCCGATCGTGGCCGACATCCATTTCCACTACAAGCGCGCCATCGAGGCGGCCGAGGCGGGCGCGGCCTGCCTTCGGATCAACCCCGGCAACATCGGCGATGCGAGCCGGGTGCGCGAGGTCATCAAGGCCGCGCGGGACCATGGCTGCTCGATGCGGATCGGGGTGAATGCGGGTTCGCTCGAAAAGCATCTGCTGGACAAGTACGGCGAGCCCTGCCCGGAGGCGATGGTCGAGTCGGGCCTCGATCACATCAAGATCCTTCAGGACAACGACTTCCACGAATTCAAGATCTCGGTGAAGGCCTCGGACGTGTTCCTCGCCGCGGCGGCCTATCAGGCGCTGGCCGATGCGACGGATGCGCCGATCCATCTCGGGATCACCGAGGCGGGCGGGCTGACCGCCGGCACCGTGAAATCGGCGGTGGGTCTGGGGAACCTCCTCTGGTCGGGGATCGGCGACACGCTGCGGGTCTCGCTCTCGGCCGATCCGGTGGAAGAGGTGAAGGTCGGCTACGAGATCCTGAAGTCTCTGGGTCTGCGCCACCGCGGCGTCACCATCATCTCCTGCCCCTCCTGCGCGCGGCAGGGCTTCGACGTCATCAAGACGGTGTCCGAACTCGAGGATCGGCTGGCCCATGTCACCACCTCGATGAGCCTCTCGATCATCGGCTGCGTGGTGAACGGTCCCGGCGAGGCGCTGATGACCGACATCGGCTTCACCGGCGGCGGCAATGGCTCGGGGATGGTCTATCTGGCCGGCAAGCAGGCGCACAAGCTCGGCAACGAGCGGATGATCGACGAGATCGTGTCGATGGTCGAGCGTCGTGCGGCCGAGATCGAGGCCGAGAAGCTCGCGGCGGCCGAAGCGGCCGAGTGAGCGCGCCTTTGCAAGGGCGCGCCGCGGACTGAGATCGCCGGCGCGTCATCGCGCGGGTGCGGTCGCCCGGAGGCCATGACCTTCGGAAGCCTGACCGGATCGGGACGCAAGGACCGGCCGAGAGGCTGCCATTCGCGCTTCGTGAACGGCAGGGCCCGCGGCCCGAGCCCGGATCCCCGGAGTTGCGGCTGTCAACCGTCTCGCGAAGGAGCGGCGGGCAGGGGCCTGCTGTCCGCCTCCGCGCGCCATCGGCCGCCGGGGCGCCTTTTCAGGATCGCGGCCCGCTCAGGCGTGACGCGGCCGCTCTGCCAAAGGGAAAGGCGCCCCGGAGGGCGCCTCGGGGCTCTGTCGCCGGAGGGGGTCAGCCCTTGCGCTGGCCTTCGACGATCTGGCGCATCCCGTCGAGCGGCACATAGCCGCGCACCATGGTGCGGTCGACGACGAAGGTCGGCGTGCCCGAGATCTCGAGCGTTTCGGCGAGCTTGTGGTTCGCCGCGATCACGGCCGTGACCTCGTCCTTGTCCATGTGGGCGAGGATCGCCGCGCGGTCGAGCTTCATCTCGTCGGCGAGCCGGCCGAGAGCCTCGGTCGTGATGTCGCCGCGGAAGGTGATGAGCTTGTCATGGACCGCCTTGTAGGGCTCGGGACCGGCGATCTGCAGCACGGAGATGGCGAAGCGCGAGGCCAGCACCGATTCCTCGCCGAGGATCGGATATTCCTTCAGCACGAAGCGGATGTTGCCGTCGGAGGCCACCAGCTCCTCGACCTCGGCATTGGCCTTGCGGCAGTAGCCGCAGCGGTAGTCGATGAACTCGACCACTGTGATGTCGCCCTGCAGGTTGCCGCCGGCCCAGCTGGCCGGATCGGTATAGATTTCCGAGGAATGTTCCTGGAGCCGGGCGAGGTCGGCATTGACCTGGTCGAGCTGCTGGCGCTGTTCGAGGGCCGTGAAGGCCTCCATCAGCACCTCGGGATTTTCGAGCAGATAGGCCCGGACCTCGGCGCGGAAGGCCTCGCGCTCGGCGGCGCTCATCTCGGCCCGGGCGGCGGGAGCGAGGGCGAGGGCGCCTGCGAGGGCGGCGGCACCGAGGGGGATCAGTCTCATGGAAGGGCTCCGGTTGGGGCGGGTCAGGGTCCGGCTCGCGGGTCAGGACAGGAACACCGATCCGGTCGTTTTGGCAACCCGGATATGCGGCGCGGCGGCGGCGGGCCGCCATTGACCTTCGCGCCCCGGTGTCTCAGGAACGGCTGGCAAAGTGTAAGAGGCTGAGGATGCGAGTTTCAAGGCGCGGGGCGGTCGATCCCTTCATCGTGATGGATGTGATGGAGCAGGCGCGCAAGCTGGAGGCGGCGGGGCGGTCGATCATCCATATGGAGGTGGGCCAGCCCGGCACGCCGGCCCCGGCGGGGGCGAGGGCCGCGCTCGCGCGCGCCATGGAAGAGGGGCCGCTCGGCTATACGGTGGCGCTCGGCCTGCCGGAGCTGCGGCAGGGGATCGCCGATCTCTACCGGCGCTGGTATGGCGTGGAGCTCGATCCGGGGCGGGTGGTGGTGACGGCCGGCTCTTCCTCGGCCTTCCTTCTGGCCTTCACCGCGCTCTTCGAGGCGGGCGAGCGGGTGGCGCTCGGCGAGCCCGGCTATCCGAGCTATCGCCAGATCCTGCGCGCGCTCTCGCTCGAGCCGGTGGGGATCCCCACCGAGGCCGGGAACCGGCTGCAGCCGGTGCCCGCGGATCTGGAGCGGGTGGAGGATCTCGCGGGTCTGATCGTGGCCTCGCCGGGCAATCCCTCGGGCACGATGCTCTCGGCGGAGGCGCTGGCCGCGCTGATCGCCCATGCGCAGGCGCGCGACATGGCCTTCATCTCGGACGAGATCTATCACGGGCTCGACTACGGCACGAGGGCGGTCTCGGCGCTGGAGATCTCCGACGATGTCTATGTGATCAACTCCTTCTCGAAATATTTCTCGATGACCGGCTGGCGGCTCGGCTGGCTCGTGGTGCCCGAGGACCATGTGCGGCGGATCGAGCGGCTGGCGCAGAACATGTTCATCTGCCCGCCCCATGCGAGCCAGATCGCGGCGCTGGCCGCCCTCGACTGCACGCAGGAGCTGGAGGCGAACCGCGCGGTCTATGCCGAGAACCGGCGGCTGATGCTGGAGGGGCTGCCGAAGGCGGGCTTCACGCGCTTTGCGCCGCCGGACGGGGCCTTCTATGTCTATGCGGATGTCTCGGACCTGACCTCCGACAGTCTCGCCTTCGCGGCGGAGATCCTTGAGGGGGCGGGGGTGGCGGTGACGCCGGGGCTCGATTTCGATCCCCTGCGGGGCGGGCGGACGCTGCGCTTCTCCTATGCGCGGGCCACGGCGGATATCGTCGAGGGGCTGGCGCGGCTCGAGGCCTTCATGGCGGCGCGCCGGCGCTGACGGGGGAGCCTCCGGCGGGGATATTTGGGCCAGAATGAAAGGGCGCGGATGGAGGGGCTGAGGCGGAGGAGCGGGGGCGCGCTGCGGTCTGTCGCGGCGGGGCTGCTGGCGGCGATGCTCGCGCTGTCGGGGGCTGCGGCGCAGGAGCTGAGCGGGCTCGCACGGCTCCTGCCCGACGGATCCTCCATCGCGGGACGCGGCTGGAGCGGGGTTGCGGTCGAGCTGCAGCTGAGCCAGCCGGTGCCCTGGCGGGTGCGGGTAATGGACGGGCCGCCGCGGCTGGTGATGGATTTCCGCGAGGTCGAGTTCGGCCCGGTGGAGGATCTGGCGCGGGACACCGACCGGGTGACGGCGGTGCGCGCGGGCAGCTTCCGCCCGGGCTGGTCGCGGCTGGTGCTGGAGCTGGCCCGGCCGATGGTGATCGAGAGCGCGGACATGCGGACCGGCGAGGGGGCGCGGATCGCGGTCCGGCTGCGCAAGGCGGATGAGGCGGAATTCGCCGCCCGGGCCGCGGCGCCCGAGCCGCCGGGCTGGGCGCTGCCCAAGGCCGCCGACCTGCCGCGTCCGGTGCAGGGGGAAGGACCGCTGACGGTGGTGCTCGATCCGGGCCATGGCGGGATCGATCCGGGCGCCGAGCGCGGCGGGGGGAGCGAGGCGAGCCTGATGCTCACCCTTTCGCGCGAGCTGAAGGAGGCGCTGGTCCGGGACGGCACCTTCCGCGTGGCGGTGACACGGGCGGAGGATGTGTTCGTGCCGCTCGAGGACCGGATCACGCTTGCGCGGGAGGCGGGCGGGCAGGTGTTCGTCTCGCTGCATGCCGATGCCATCGCGGAAGGCGAGGCGGTGGGGGCCACGCTCTATACGCTGGCCGAGGAGGCCTCGGATGCGGCGGCGGCGGCTCTGGCCGAGCGGCACGACCGGGACGATCTGCTGGCGGGGATCGACCTCACGGGCCACGACGATCTGGTGGCGGGGGTGCTGATGGATCTGGCGCGCACCGAGACGGGGCCGCGCAACGAGCGGCTGGCGCTGGCGCTGGAGGCGGCGATCAAGCGGCGCCAGATCGCCATGCACCGCCATCCCCGGCAGGCCGCGGGATTCTCGGTGCTGAAGTCGCCGGACATGCCGTCGATCCTCGTCGAGACCGGCTTCATGTCGAGCGATGCCGACCTTGCGCGGCTGCGCGATCCGGTCTGGCGGGCGCGGATGGTGAGCGCGCTCGTGGAGGGGCTGAAGATCTGGGCGCGCGAGGATGCGGCGCTGAAGGACATGCTCCGGCGCTGATCGCGAAATCGCGAAGCGTGGGGCCCTGGCATGTTTTGCTCTTCCGGCAGCCCGCATGTATAAGGGCCGCCAACCAGAGGGGGCACTGCCATTGTTGAGGTTCGTAGGCTCGGTCTTCGGGGCCATCTTCACCGCGATCACGCTGGGGCTGCTGGCGCTCGCCCTCACGATCGGGGCGGTGTTCTGGATGTATTCGCGCGACCTGCCGAGCCATGAGAGCCTTGCGCAATATACGCCTCCGACGATCAGCCGGATCTATTCGGGCGAGGGGCGGATCATCGACGAATTCGCGCAGGAGCGGCGGATCTTCGCCCCCATCGAGGAGATCCCGGACCTGGTGAAGAACGCCTTCATCTCGGCCGAGGACAAGAACTTCTACACCCACCACGGCTACGATGCGCGCGGCATCGCCGTGGCGGCCTTCGAGGCGGTGCGCTCGCGCGGCAAGACCGTGCGCGGCGCCTCGACCATCACCCAGCAGGTGATGAAGAACTTCCTCTTGTCGGGCGACCGGACGGGGGAGCGGAAGATCAAGGAGATCATCCTCGCCACCCGGATCGAGGAGACGCTGCCCAAGGACAAGATCCTCGAACTCTATCTGAACGAGATCTTCCTCGGCCAGAACAGCTACGGCGTGGCGGCGGCGGCGCAGACCTATTTCAACAAGACGCTGTCGCAGCTGACCCCGGCCGAGGCCGCGACGCTCGCCTCGATGCCGCAGGCGCCAAGCCAGTATCATCCGGTGCGGGCGAAGGAGCGGCTGACCCAGCGGCGCAACTATGTGCTGCGCGAGATGTTCGAGAACGGCTATATCGACGAGGCGATGCTGACCTCGTCGCTGAACGAGCCGCTGCGCTCGGTGCAGAACGGCGATTATCCGGCCTTCCGCGAGGCGCTGCCGCCGCGCGACTATTTCACCGACGAGATCCGCCGCCAGCTCTCCTCCGAGTTCGGCGAGCAGGAATTCTTCGGCGGCGGCCTCACGATCCGCGCCACCATCGACCGGGAGCTGCAGGAGGAGGCCGCGGCCGCCCTGCGCGTGGGGCTCGAGAAATACGACCGCAACCTCGGCATCTGGCGCGGGACGCGGCAGACGCTGCCCGAAGACAGGCTCGGCTCGGAAGCCGACTGGCGGGCGGCGCTGGCGGCGGCCCGGGTGCCGCGCGACGTGCCGGGCTGGCATCCGGCGGTGGTGCTCGAGGTGGGCGACAGCGCGGCCCGCATCGGGATCGAGGGCGTCGAGGAGGACGAGGACGGCCATTACATCCCGGCCGAGGATGTGACCTGGGCGCGCAAGCGGCAGGCCGACGGCAAGCTCGGGCCCAAGGCGCGCAGGGCGGGCGATCTCCTCGCCGTGGGCGACGTGGTGCTGGTGCGCGAGGTGACGGGCGAGGACGGCAGCTTCCGCCGCTGGTCGCTGCGTCAGGTGCCCGAGGTGCAGGGCGGCTTCATGGCGATGGACGTGAATTCGGGCCGGGTGCTCGCCATGCAGGGCGGCTTCTCCTACCAGTATTCGGTCTTCAACCGCGCCACGCAGGCCACCCGCCAGCCGGGGTCGAGCTTCAAGCCCTTCGTCTATGCGGCGGCGCTCGATTCCGGCTTCACCCCGGCCACCATCGTGATCGACGCGCCCATCGAGGTGCAGACGGCGCAGGGTCTCTGGACGCCGAAGAACGCGTCCGGGAAATATTATGGGCCCACGCCGCTGCGCACCGGGGTCGAGCAGTCGCGGAACCTGATGACCGTGCGGATCGCGCAGGAAATCGGCATGGACACCGTGGCCTCCTATGCCGAGCGCTTTGGCGTCTACGACCGGATGGGCCAGTTCCTCGCCAATGCGCTCGGCGCGGAGGAGACGACGCTCTTCAAGATGGTGGCCGCCTACGCCATGTTCGCCAACGGCGGCGAGCGGGTGCAGCCCACGCTGGTCGACCGGGTGCAGGACCGCTTCGGTCGCACCATCTACCGGCACGATCAGCGGATCTGCGACGACTGCGCCCAGCCGCTTCTGCCCGAGGGGCGCGCGCCCCACATCACCTCGAAGCGCGAGCGGGTGATGGATGCGATCACCGCCTATCAGCTCACCTCGATGATGGAAGGCGTGATCAAGCGCGGCACGGGGCGGGGGATCAACCTGCCGGTGCCGGTGGCGGGCAAGACCGGCACCACGAACGATGCCAAGGACGTCTGGTTCATCGGCTACACCTCGAACATCGTCGCGGGCTGCTATATCGGCTACGACCAGCCGCGCTCGATGGGCTCGGCCTCGGGCGGCGGCTTCTGCGGCCCGGTGTTCCAGAGCTTCATGACGAAGGCCGTGAAGAAATACGGCGGCTCCGAGTTCCGCGTGCCTCCGGGCGGCTATTTCATCAAGATCGACCGGTTCACCGGCGCGCGCCTGCCCGACGATGCGACGGGCGACAATGTGGTGGCCGAATATTTCCGTCAGGGCGAGGATCCGGTCTTCGGCATGGCCGCCTGGGTCGACGGCGGCTTCGCCATGGGCTCGAACCTGCCGCTCTTCGCCTATGGCGAGGATGAGACCGAGCAGGGCGCGACCGTCACCACCGCCACGGGCGAGCGGAAGGTCATCCCCAAGAAGGCCGATTTCGGCACGCTCAGTTCGGGCGGTCTCTACTGACGCGGCCGTCCTGTCGCAGGCGCGGCCCGGCCTTGCCCGGTCCGCGCCTTCGCGCTATCACCCCCGCCTGAACCGATCCCCGCCTGAACCGTTCGAGGACCTTCGCCCATGCGCACCGAGACCCAGAACCAAGTCGAGGCCATCCGGCGCTCGCTCGCGCTGCTCGGCCAGCGCATGGATCTCGAGACCGCGCCGCACCGGCTCGAGGAATTCGACGCGATGATCGAGGACGGCAATCTGTGGAACGACCCGGCCCGGGCGCAGAAGCTGATGCGCGAGCGTCAGCAGCTCATGGACCAGCTCTCGACCTACCGGCTGATCGACACCGGGCTGCGCGACAATGTCGAGCTGATCGAGCTCGGCGAGGCCGAGGGCGACGAGGAGATCGTGACCGAGGCCGAGGCCGCGATCCGCGCTCTGGTCGAGACGGCCCGCGCGAAGGAGCTCGAGGCGCTGCTCGACGGCGAGGCGGACGGCAACGACACGTTCCTCGAGATCAATGCGGGCGCGGGCGGCACCGAGAGCTGCGACTGGGCCTCGATGCTGGCGCGGATGTATGTCCGCTGGGCCGAGCGCAAGGGCTACAAGGTCGAGTTGCAGTCGGAATCGGCGGGCGAGGAGGCGGGCATCAAGTCGGCCGCCTACAAGATCTCGGGGCCGAACGCCTATGGCTGGCTGAAGTCGGAGAGCGGCGTGCACCGGCTGGTGCGGATCTCGCCCTACGACTCGGCGGCGCGGCGGCACACCTCCTTCTCGTCGGTCTGGGTCTATCCGGTGGTGGACGACAATATCGAGATCGAGATCCCGGCCAACGACATCCGCATCGACACCTATCGCTCGTCGGGCGCGGGCGGCCAGCACGTCAACACCACCGACTCGGCGGTGCGGATCACCCACCTTCCGACAAATATCGTCGTGACCTCCTCGATGAAGTCGCAGCACCAGAACCGCGAGGCCGCGATGAACGCGCTGAAGGCCCGGCTCTACCAGCTGGAGCTCGACAAGCGGAACGCGGCGATCAACGCCCAGCACGAGGCCAAGGGCGAGGCGGGCTGGGGCAACCAGATCCGCTCCTACGTCCTGCAGCCCTATCAGATGGTGAAGGACCTGCGGACGGGCGTCGAGACCTCGGACACGCAGGGCGTTCTCGATGGCGATCTGGACCGGTTCATGCAGGCCACGCTCGCGCAGGATGTGGCCGGCAAGAGCCGCGCCGAAGCCAACGCCGAAGAATAAGGCCCGCGCGGCATCGCTGGACCGGGCCATTGCCCGCGCGGCGGCAGGCCGTTTCCATGTCCGTGAAGGCCGCAGCGGCCCGTGCTTCGCGCCTCCGCCCTTTTTCCGAGGACGGCGCGACCAAAAGCTGAGGTGCAGAATCATCTTGGTGCTGCACGGCACCTGCGCTTAGGCTCTTTCCTACGAGAAGGAGGAGTCTCGGAATGTCGCAAAGCTACCTGGAATCGGCCGAGGCCGTTCCGGAGGTGCGCTTGCTCACCCCGGAAGACCTGAGGCTTGTGCTATTTGCCGGACTGCGTGACTTCAGACGCGCCCCGGCCTTCGGTTTGTTCTTCGCCGCCACCTATGTGATCTTTGGCTGGATCATTCTCTACGCGCTCACCACGAGCGGAAATCTCTGGTGGATCCTGCCCGCTGCGGCGGGCTTTCCCATCCTCGGCCCCTTCCTCGCCTGCGGCCTCTACGAGGTCAGCCGCCGGCTGGAACTGGGCCTGCCGCTGCACTGGGGGGAGGTGCTCGGCGTGATCCTCAGCCAGAAGGATCGCCAGATCCCGTCCATGGCGGCGGTCGTGGTGATCTTCTTCCTGTTCTGGAATTTCCTGTCCCACATGGTCTTCGCCCTCTTCATGGGGATGCAGCCGATCGTGAACATCTCGAGCTCGTTCGAATCCTTCCTGACGGCACACGGGCTCACGCTGCTCGTCGTCGAGCTTCTGGTGGGCGCGGTCTTCGCGAGCATCCTGTTCTCGATCACCGTGATCAGCCTGCCGCTGCTCCTCGACCGCGAGATCGATTTCGTGACCGCGATGATTACCAGCGTGCAGGTGGTGCAGGCCAATCCGGTGCTGATGCTGTCATGGGGCATCACCATCGCGGGCATCCTGTTCTTCGCCATGCTGCCCGGGTTTCTGGGCTTGCTGATTGCGCTGCCGGTGCTGGGCCACGCGACCTGGCATCTCTACCGCCTGGCGCTCGACTGATCTGCTCCGGGCCGCGTGAAGCTGGCCCGGAGGACTGCCTTCACCCGCAGGGCGGGGGTCGTCGATTTCCCCGATCTGGCAGGTGTCGCGGCTCCGGGGGGATGCTGCCCGGACTGGCAGGTTCTGCCATGCAAAAGGGCGCCCGATGGGCGCCCCTGGTCGTGCCGGTCCGACGGCGAAGACGGATCAGAGATCGGCGGGCTTGGTGGCCTGCGGGGCCGGAGCCGCCTGCGGAGCCGCCGAGGCGCCGCCCTTGCCGCTCTGGAGCGGATCTTCCTGCCGCTGGACGGAACCCTCGAAATGGGCGCCCGACTCGATGGCGATGGTCTTGTGGATGATGTCGCCCTCGACGCGGGCGGTCGAGGTGAGGCGCACCTTCAGGCCGCGGACGCGGCCGATGACGCGGCCATTGACCACGATGTCGTCAGCCACGATCTCGCCGCGGATCGTGGCGCTCTCGCCCACGGTCAGCAGATGAGCGCGGATGTCGCCTTCGACCGTGCCTTCGACCTGAATGTCGCCGGTCGTGCGCAGGTTGCCCACCACCGTCAGGTCCGACGACAGGACCGAGGCGGAAGGCTTGGGTTTCGGCGCGCCGGGCGCAAAGTCGGTCGAGGGTTTCTGCACGGGAGCTTCCTGATTCTTCGGCCTTTCGGCCTCGCCCTGTTTGGGACCGGGCTCGTTGATTCTGCTCTTAGAAAACATCTTTCGCCGCCTTGATGAAGGTCATCGGGTTGACGGGCGAGCCGTCCACGCGGACCTCGTAGTGAAGATGGGTGCCGGTGGACCGGCCTGTTGAGCCCATATCACCGATCCGGTCGCCGCGCGATACCCTTTGTCCCTTCTCCACCCGGATTCGGGACAGGTGGCCGTAGACGGTCTGGATGCCGAACTCGTGGCGGATCTTGATGACCTTGCCATAGCCGCTGGCCGTTCCGGCCTGGATCACCACGCCGTCGGCGGTGGCATAGATCGGGCTGCCGCTCGCGCCGGCCATGTCGATGCCCTCGTGGCGGCGCTTGCCGCGCCCGAACGGGTCGTCCCGCCCGCCGAAGCCCGACGTATAGCGGAAGGCGGTCTTCACCGGCATCGAGAAGGGCGCCTTGGTGGCCGCGAGCCGATAGAGGTTCATGCGGTCGAGGCCGTTCAGGATCTCGTTCGCGCGGCGCTCCTCGGGGGTGAGATCGGCCCCGCCCATGGTCGAGACGGTCAGCTTCGAGAGCGGACCGCCCTGGCCCGAATAGCCGCGGCGCACCTGCTTGAGCAGCGAGTCGGTCGAGAGGCCCGCGGCGCGGAACATCTTGTCGAGCGGCTCCATCGACACGGTCACCGCTTCCTCGAGCCGGCCGAAGATGAGGTCGTTGCGGGCCTGAAGCTCGGCCTTCTCCTGAAGGACCTCCTCGGTCTCTTCCTTGGCCAGAAGCACGGCATTGGCCATGTCGTCGCGCTGGCGCGCGGTGGCCGCGAGCGTGGTGGAAAGCTGGTCGAGCGTCGCCTCGGCATCGGCCATCCGCGAGCCGTCGGTGCGGGCGGAGCCGGTCTGCTCGGCCAGCGCAACCGTCACGCGCTCGGATTCTTCGCGGGCGTCGTCGCGCTCCTTGATGGTGCGGATCAGCGTGTCCTGCAGCACCTCGATGCCGGTCTCGAGCTCCTTGCGGCGATCCTCGGTGGCGAGGAGCGCCGTCTGCATCTTCGAGACCTCGGCCAGCGCGAGGTTGAACCGCTCCTGCGCGCGCACGGCTTCGTCGGCGCGGCGGTCGCGGTCGGCGGACAGGGCATTGAGGCGGGATTCGTAGAGCGCCTGCTGGCGCTGGGTCTGGTCGCGGGTGCCGCCCGCGGTCACCGAATCCATCAGCACGATGGAGGTGGCGAGGATCGTCCAGCTCACGAGGAGCGTGCCGCCGGCGAGAGCGGCGAGCTGCGTCACGGGTCGGAGCCGGATGAAGCGCGTGTCGCTATCGGATTTGAGAAACAGCCGCCGCTCCGGAAGGATGCGTTCGAGGCTCGTGTGAATCCGATAATGAAGTCGCGTCAGCACCGGTCGGTCCCGTTTGTTGTTGCGCGGTGACGAACCTTCGCCGACGCCGGGTCGGCCTTCCTGTCCCCGCAGACTGACTAGCCAGCGGTCGGCAGGGCTGCAACAAGTTTGACCAATCGAGGGAGGGCGAAGGCGAAACCTTGCCCGAATGGGCGAAAACCTGCCGATCCGGAGAAAGTTCCGTCAGGTGGGGGTCTTTTTCGGCGGAAGCCTGCCGATGGAGCTCTGGCCGTGACGATTCTGCAACAGACCGGCTCCTGCCACGGGATTTGCGCCCGCCATGTGGGCGGGCGCGGGCAGCGAAGATCTACGCCCGCCATGTGGGCGGGCGCGGGCATTCGGGATTTGCGCCCGCTACTCGGGCGGGCGCGGGCCGTCAGGATGTACGCCCGCCGTGGGGGCGGGCACGGGCAGTCAGAGTGTGCGGGCCGCTTCGAGCACCTCGGCCGCGTGGCCCCGCGCCGTCACCTTGCGCCAGACGCGGGCGATCCTGCCCTCGCCGTCGATCAGGAAGGTGGAGCGTTCGATGCCCATGTAGGTCTTGCCGTACATATTCTTCTCTTTCCACACGCCGTAATCCTCGGCGGTGGTCGCGCCCTCGTCCGAGGCGAGCACGATCCCCAGCCCGTGCTTGGCGCAGAACTTGTCGTGCGATTTCACGCTGTCCTTCGAGATGCCGATGACGGTGGTGCCGATCTCGGCGAACTGCGGCGCGAGGGCGGTGAATTCCTGCGCCTCGAGGGTGCAGCCCGAGGTATCGTCCTTGGGGTAGAAATAGACGACCACCTTGCCGGGCCGAAGGCCCGACAGGGACACGCTGGACCCGCCATCGCGCGGCAGGGTGAAATCGGGGGCGGTCTGTCCGGCATCCGTCATGGGCGGCTCCTTGCTGAGGGACTGGTCACGGCAGTTTTAGTTGTTCAACGGTCCCGGTAAAGGCAAGCCCATGCTCGGGAAAAGGATCTGATGGCAGAGAGCGGCGAGCGGCAGGCATCGGAGCGGAAGGGGCGGTCGCGGCGCGGCCGGGCTTCGCTGTGGTTGCTGCTCAGTCTCGCGCTGGTGGCGGCCGTCGCGGGCTTCGCCACGCTGGCCTTCACGGGTCGGCCGCTGCCCTTGCCCGGCTGGGCCGTGACCGAGGCCGAGACGCGGATCAACCGGGCGCTGGAGCCTGCGCTGTCGGTCTCGCTCGGCGGGCTCGTGGTGACGGTGGAGCCGAACTGGATCCCGCGGCTGCGGCTCGACGATGTGCGCCTGCGGCAGGCCGACGGGCGCACGCTCGTCACGCTGCCCGAGGCGCGGGTGGTGTTCGACCGGGGCGCCGCGCTGCGCGGCGCGCTCCATCCCAAGACCATCACCCTCTCGGGTGCGCGCATCTCGCTGCGCAGGCTGGCCGACGGGCGCTTCGATGTCGCCATGGGCGAGCAGGGCGGCACCTTCCGCCTCGCGAGCTACGCCGAACTGCGCGAGACGGTGGACCGGCTCTTCGCCCAGCCGGTGCTGGCCGACCTCCGGCGGATCGAGGCCGAGGGCACGACCCTCACGCTCGACGACCGCCGCGCGGGCCGGACATGGCAGGCGGGGGACGGGCGTCTCACGCTCGTGAACGGGCCCGACCGGCGCGCGCTCGAGATCGGCCTGACCCTTCTGAATTCGCCGGGCCGCGCGCCCGCGCAGGCGCTCGTGACCTTCGTCACCACGCCCGGCAGCCCCGAGGCGCGGATCTCGGCCACGGTCGATCATGTGGCGGCCGCCGACATCGCCGCTCAGGCCGCCCCGGTGGCCTGGCTCGAGGTGCTGGATGCGGCGCTCTCGGGGCGCTTCTCGGCGGCGCTCGACGGCGAGGGGCGGCTCACGCGGCTGGAGGCGGGGCTCGACAGCGGCGAGGGCGCGCTGCAACCGCGGCCCGAGACGAGGCCCATCGCCTTCGACCGGGCCGGGCTCGCCTTCGCCTACGATCCGGGACGCGAGCGGATGAACCTCACCCGGCTCGAGGTGCAGGGCCGCTCGATCCGGCTTTCGGCGCAGGGCCACGCCTACCTGCCGGGGGTCTCGCGGGGGCTTCCGAGCGAGATTCTGGCGCAGATCCGGGTCGAGGATGCCAGCGCCGACCCCGAGGGCCTGTTCGAGACGCCGGTCCATTTCTCGGAAGGGGCGCTCGATCTGCGGATGCGGCTCGATCCGTTCCGGGTGGACATCGGGCAGCTCGCGCTGGTCGAGCAGGGGCGGCGCCTGTCGGGGCGCGGCCATGCCTCGGCCGAGCCGGGCGGCTGGCGCGTGGCCTTCGACCTCGGGCTGAACGAGATCTCCTATGCCGACCTTCTCGCGCTCTGGCCGCTGTCGCTGGTGTCCAAGACGCGGAAATGGCTGGAGGAGAATGTGCAGGAGGGGCGGCTGTTCGAGGTCGAGGCCGGCCTGCGCATGAGCCCCGGCCGCGAGACGCGCCTCTCGCTCGGCTATGAGTTCCGCGACGGGGATGTGCGCTATCTCAAGACCCTGCCGCCCATCGAGAAAGGGTCGGGCTATGCCTCGATCGAGGATCGCCGCTATCTGATGGTGCTGGAGGAGGGGCAGGTGACGCCTCCGGCGGGCGGCCCGATCCGGGTCACGCGCTCGGTTTTCGAGGTGCCGGATGTGACCGAGAAACCGGCGCAGGCGCGGATCTCGCTCAACAGCGAGAGCGGCGTCACGGCAGCCCTGTCGCTGCTGGACCAGCCGCCCTTCCGCTTCCTCGAGAAGGCCGGCCGCTCGGTCGATCTGGGAGAGGGCCGCGCGGTGATGGAGACGGCGCTCGCCCTGCCGCTCAAGCGCAAGGTCGAGCCCGAGGATGTCGACTTCTCGGTCCGCGGCACGATCACCGACTTCCGCTCCGACACGCTGGTGCCCGGCCGCAGCATCGTGGCACCCCGCCTTGCGCTTGTGGCCGAGCCCGAGGGTCTGACCGTGACCGGCGCGGGCAGCTTCGGCCGGGTGCCGTTCGATGCGACCTACCGGCTGGCCTTCGGCCGCGAGGCGCAGGGGCGGTCCTCGGTCGAGGGCACGGCCACCCTCTCGCCCGCCGCCGTCGAGGAGTTCAGGCTGGGCCTGCCTGCCGGCGCCGTCGAGGGCCGCACGCCCGGCCGCTTCCGGGTGGAGATGGAGAAGGGCCGCGATCCGCGGCTCACGCTCTCGTCGGATCTCGTGGGGCTGCGCACGGGTCTGGCCGCGATCGGCTGGTCGAAGCCCGCGAACCGCGCGGGCCGGCTCGAGGTCGAGGCATCGCTGGGCAAGCCGGTCTCGGTGAGCAAGCTCGTGCTGGAGGGCGGCGGGCTCGCGGCCTCGGGCCGGGTCGACCTGCGGGCCGACGGCGGTCTGGATGCCGTGCGCTTCGACCGGGTGCGGCTGAACGGCTGGCTCGACGCGCCGGTGACGCTGGTGGGGCGGGGCGCGAACCAGCCGCCCGAGGTGCAGCTCCGCGGCGGGTCGGTCGATCTCACGCGGCTGGGCGGCCTGGGAGGCGGGGGCGGCGGCGGGGGCACGGCGGTGCCGATCCTCGTCGCGCTCGACCGGCTGCAGGTCACGTCGGGCATCGCGCTGACCGGCGTCGAGGGCCGCTTCGGCACCCGTGACGGGTTCAACGGCGCCTTTCGCGGCCGGGTGAACGGACGCGCCGCCGTCGAGGGGACGGTGGTCCCGATGAACGGGCGCAGCGCCGTGCGGCTCAGGTCCCGGGATGCGGGCGGCGTGATCGCCTCGGCGGGGATCTTTCCCGATGCGCGGGGCGGCGATCTCGACCTCAGCCTCACGCCCGAGGGGCGCGACGGCTACCGCGGACGGGCGGCGGTCTCGAACTTCCGCGTGACGAATGCGCCGGTGCTGGCGGCGCTCCTCAATGCGATCTCGGTGGTGGGACTCCTCGAGCAGTTGAACGGCGACGGGCTTCTCTTTGCCGAGGGCGACGTCCGGTTCCGGGTGCAGCCGGGGGCGGTCGAGATCTCCGAAGCCTCTGCGGTGGGGGCCTCGATGGGGGTCACGCTGGAGGGGCTCTACCGGACGGCCGACCGGCGGCTCGACCTGCAGGGGGTGATCTCGCCCATCTATCTGCTGAACGGCATCGGCTCGGTGTTGACCCGGCGCGGCGAGGGGCTGTTCGGCTTCAACTATTCCGTGACCGGATCGGCCGACCGGCCGGCCGTCTCGGTGAACCCGCTCTCGATCCTCACGCCCGGCATGTTCCGCGAGATCTTTCGCCGACCGGTGCCGGTTCTGCCCTGATCGCCCTTGCCTTCCCCGTGCCGGCACTCCAAGTCCCGGACGGGGTGGCCGCCATCCCGCTCCCGCGTCCGACCCGGTTTCCGACATGCAGCTTTCCGACTTCGACTTCGACCTGCCCGAGCGCCTGATCGCCACGCGCCCGGCCCGCCCCCGCACCGCCGCGCGGCTGCTGCTGGCCGAGGGGGACCGGATCGAGGACCGGCATGTGCGCGATCTGGTGGACATCTTCCGGCCGGGCGACCGGCTGGGGCTGAACAACACGCGCGTGATTCCCGCCCGTCTCACCGGCACGCGGACGCGGGGCGAGGCGGAGGCGCGCATCGAGGTCACGCTGATGGAGCCCGCCGCGGCGGGCGGCTGGCGGGCCATGGCCAAGCCTCTGCGCAAGCTGAAGCCGGGCGAGACGATCCGCTTCTCGGACGCGCTCTCGGCCGAGGTGGCCGAGAAGGGCGAGACCGACCTGCGCCTCGTCTTCGACCGGGCGGGCGAGGCGTTCGACGCGGCGCTGGCCCAAGCCGGCGCCATGCCGCTGCCGCCCTATATCGCGGCCCGACGCGCGCCCGACGCGCAGGATGACGAGGATTACCAGACGGTCTTCGCCCGCCATGCGGGGGCGGTGGCCGCGCCCACGGCCTCGCTCCATTTCGACCGGCCGCTGCTCGAGGCGCTGGCCGCGCGCGGCGTGGGCTTCACCGAGGTGACGCTCCATGTGGGGGCGGGCACCTTCCTGCCGGTGAAGGTCGAGGATGTGACCACGCACCGGATGCATGCCGAATGGGGCGAGGTGACCGAAACCGCCGCCGCCGAGATCGCGGCTGCGAAGGCCGCGGGCGGCCGGGTGATCCCCGTGGGCACCACGGCCCTCCGCCTGATCGAGAGCGCGGCGGCCTCGGGCGCGATCCGGCCTTGGCGCGGCGAGACGGACATCTTCATCTATCCGGGCTACCGTTTCCGCGTGACCGACGCGCTGATGACGAACTTCCATCTGCCCAAGTCCACGCTCCTCATGCTCGTCTCGGCCCTGATGGGACAGGAGCGGATCCGCGCGATCTACGACCATGCGGTGCGCCACGACTACCGCTTCTTCTCCTACGGCGATGCGTCGCTGCTGATCCCCGGCGGCTGAAACGGTCGCCGAACGTCGCCTTCCGGCGGTCCCTCCGGGCGCCGGATGTTAGCCTGCCTTGCAAGTCACGGAGCCGTTCATGTTCAAGGTCCTCGCCGCCACCTGGCCGCTGCTGCTGGGCGTCATGCTGCTGATGGTGGGCAACGGCGTGCAGGCCTCGCTTCTGGGCATCCGCGGCACGCTGGAGGGCTTTTCCACCACCCAGCTCGCCATCGTGACCTCGGCCTATTTCGCAGGCTTCCTCGTCGGCTCGCAGGTCGCCCCCGACATGATCCGCCGCGTGGGCCATGTGCGGGTCTTCGCGGCGCTGGGGTCGATGATCTCGGCGGTGCTTGTGGTCTATCCGGTGCTGCCCGACTGGACGGCCTGGACGCTCCTGCGGGTGCTGATCGGCTTCAGCTTCTCGGGCGTCTATATCACGGCCGAAAGCTGGCTGAACAACACCGCCACGAACGAGACCCGCGGGCAGGCGATGTCGGCCTACATGATGGTGCAGATGGTGGGCATCATCACCAGTCAGGCGCTGCTGAATGCGGCCGATCCGTCCGGCTTCACGCTCTTCGTGATCCCTTCGGTGCTGGTGTCGCTGGCCTTCATGCCGATCCTGCTCACTGTCACGCCCACGCCCACCTTCGAGACGACGCGGCGGCTCTCGGTGCGCGACCTGTTCCGCGTCTCTCCCCTGGGCGTGGTGGGGATGCTGATGACGGGCGGGATCTTCTCGGCCATGTTCGGCATGGCCTCGGTCTGGGGCACGCTCGACGGGCTCTCGGTGCAGGAGATCTCGATCTTCATCGGCTCGCTCTATGTGGGCGGGCTCGTGCTGCAATATCCGATCGGCTGGGCCTCGGACCGGATGGACCGGCGCCAGCTGATCCTCGGGCTTGCGGTGGTGGCGGGGCTGCTCATGGCCCTGACCGTGATGCTGGCGCCGCCCTTCTGGGGGCTGATCGGGGTTGCGCTGCTTCTGGGCGGGATCACCAACCCGATCTATTCGCTGCTCATCGCCCACACGAACGATTTTCTGGGCAAGGAGGACATGGCGGCGGCCTCGGCAGCCCTTCTGTTCATGAACGGGCTCGGCGCGATCTGCGGCCCGCTGGTGACGGGCTGGATCATGGAGCAGGCGGGGCCGAGCGGTTTCTTCCTCTTCATCGGCATCCTCTATGGCGCGATGGCGGCCTATGCCGGATGGCGGATGACGCGGCGCGCGGCGCCGGCGGTGGCCGACACCGGCTCGTTCGCGTCCGTGGCGCCCACGGCCTCGCCGGTTGCGGTGGGGGCGGTGATGGAGGTGGTGACCGAGGCGCAGGAGGCGCAGCAGGCGGCCGAGTGACGGGAGCCTTGGGAGCTGCGGCTGCCGGGGGCAGGGGGCTGCGCGCCCCCGTCCGGCCCTGCGGGCCGGACTCCCCGCGGGATATTTGCGCAGAGTGAAAGCGGGATCGGGCGCGCGGCGAGAGCGCGTCCGGGGCCCGGGGCGAAGGCGGTTGCCGCCCTGCGCCCGACCTGTCAGGTTGAGGCCATCACAGCCAGGAGGCAGGAATGGCGGACGATCCGGTGGCGGTGCTCGACTTCTGGTTGGGCGAGGTCGGGCCCGAGGGCTGGTATGCGGTCGATCCGGAGGTGGATGAGGCCATTCGCGAGCGGTTCGGCGATCTGTGGCAGGCGGCGCGCGACGGCGGGCTGGATCACTGGACCGAGGGGACGGTGGGCAGCCTCGCCTTCCTGATCCTCACCGACCAGTTTCCGCGCAACATGTTCCGCGGCAGCGCGGAGGCTTTCGCCACGGATCCGCTGGCGCGGGACTGCGCGCGCAAGGCGATCGCGGCGGACTGGGATCTGGGCGCGCCCGAGCCCGAGCGGCAGTTCTTCTACCTGCCGCTCGAACATTCGGAGGCGTCCGAGGATCAGGCCGAGGCGGTGCGCCTGTTCCGGGAGCGGATGCCGGAGACCGGAACCGAAGGGTTGCTGCATGCCCATGCCCATGCGGCGATCATCGCCCGTTTCGGGCGCTTTCCCTTCCGCAACGCGGCGCTCGGCCGGACCTCCACCCCGGAGGAGGAGGCTTTCCTTGCCGAAGGCGCCTATGCGGCCGAGGTGCGGCGCCTGCGGGGGTGAGGCGCCGCGCCCACTGCAGCCGGGGGCGGCCGTTGCGCAGGTGAGGGAAATGGTTTAAGGCCAAACTACTTTTTCCATGGAGGCGAGGATGCCCGCGAAGAGCTTCGACATGATCGTGATCGGCGCCGGTCCCGGCGGCTATGTCTGCGCGATCCGAGGGGCTCAGCTGGGCCTGAACGTCGCCATCGTCGAGCGCGAGAATCTGGGCGGGATCTGCCTGAACTGGGGCTGCATCCCCACCAAGGCGATGCTGCGTTCGGCCGAGGTCTACCACCTGATGCATCGCGCGAAGGAGTTCGGGTTGAAGGCCGAGGGCATCGGCTACGATCTCGCCGCGGTGGTGAAACGGTCGCGCGGGGTGGCCAGGCAGCTGTCCTCGGGCGTGGCGCATCTGATGAAGAAGAACAAGATCACGGTCGTGATGGGCGACGCCACGCTGGCCGGCAAGGGCCGCGTCTCGGTCAAGACCGACAAGGGCGCGGAAGAGCTGGAGGCGAAGGCCATCGTCCTTGCCACCGGCGCGCGGGCGCGCGAGCTGCCCGGGCTCGAGGCGGACGGCGATCTGGTCTGGACCTACCGTCATGCGCTGGAACCGAAGCGGATGCCGAAAAAGCTGCTCGTGATCGGCTCCGGCGCCCTCGGCATCGAATTCGCGAGCTTCTTCAACACGCTCGGCGCCGACACGACGGTGGTCGAGGTGATGGAGCGCATCCTGCCGGTGGAGGATGCCGAGGTTTCGGCCTTCGCCCGGAAGCAGTTCGTGAAACAGGGGATGAAGATCCTCGAGAAGGCCACGGTGAAGAAGCTCGACCGGGCGGGCGGCAAGGTCACGGCCCATGTCGAGACCGGCGGCAAGACCGAGAGGATGGAGTTCGACACGGTGATCTCGGCCGTGGGGATCGTGGGCAATGTCGAGGGGCTGGGGCTCGAGGCCGCGGGCGTGACCGTCGACCGCAGCCATGTGGTGACCGACGAATATTGCCGGACCGGCGTCGAGGGGCTCTATGCCATCGGCGACATCGCGGGCGCGCCGTGGCTGGCGCACAAGGCCAGCCACGAGGGCGTCATGGTGGCCGAGCTGATCGCGGGGGGGCATCCGCATCCGATCAAGCCGGGCTCGATCGCGGGCTGCACCTATTGCCAGCCGCAGGTGGCGAGCGTGGGCCTGACCGAGGCCAAGGCCAAGGAGAAGGGCTACGAGATCAGGGTCGGCCGCTTCCCCTTCATCGGCAACGGGAAGGCCATCGCTCTGGGCGAGGCCGAGGGCTTCGTGAAGACGGTGTTCGATGCGAAGACCGGCGAGCTTCTGGGGG
Organism: Cereibacter johrii; assembly: GCF_001720585.1. GTDB lineage: Bacteria > Pseudomonadota > Alphaproteobacteria > Rhodobacterales > Rhodobacteraceae > Cereibacter_A > Cereibacter_A johrii. The sequence continues at coordinate 26,248 of NZ_MABH01000158.1, forward strand.
CGCATATGGTGGGCGCGGAAGTGACCGAGCTGATCCAGGGCTATGTCGTGGGCCGCGCGCTGGAGACGACCGAGGCGGAGCTGATGGAGACCGTCTTCCCGCATCCGACCCTGTCCGAGATGATGCATGAGTCGGTGCTCGACGCCTACGGCCGCGCGATCCACTTCTGAGGCTTCCTCTCGAGAGGACTGCGGCGGCGCCCTCCGGGGCGCCGTCTGCGTTGATGTCGCGTAGCCCGGCATTCGCCGCCTTGGGTCTCTGGCGGCCGCGTGGCGAGGCCTGACCATGGCGCGGTCAGCTGCCGGACGCTCTGGCCTTGGCCGGGGCGCGGGAGTAGGAGGGGGCATGATCCGCTCGCCCATGTTTCAGGTCTTCGTGCTCTGGTTCGCCGGACTGGGCGCGGCTGCGCAATTCTCCAAGGTGGGCGTGATCTTCGAGCCGATCTCGGCCGCCTATGCCGGCGCTGCCGAGGTGACGCTCGGGCTCATCGTCTCGGTCGTGGGCTTCGCGGGGCTGATCTTCGGCACGACGGCGGGGCTCTTCGTGGCCCGCCTCGGCTACCGCCGGGTGCTGGTGACGGCACTCCTCACCGGCGCGGGCCTGTCGCTGATCGAGGCGTTTCTGCCGCCGCTCGGCCTCATGCTGGGGCTGCGGGCGGTGGAGGGGCTGGCGCATCTGGCCATCGTGGTGGCCGCCCCCGTGCTCATCGCGCAGATCGCCCCTCCGGCGCGGCAGGGCTTCGCCATGACGCTCTGGGCTTCGTTCTTCGCCGTCTCCTTCGCCTTTACCGCCTGGATCGGGCGGCCGCTGGTGGCGGCCTGGGGCATCCCGCCGCTGTTCCTGATCCATGCGGGCTATATGGCGGCCTGTGCGCTCCTCGTGCGGACGCTTCTGCCCGCCGACGTGCGGAGCGTACGCGTGCCGGGCACCCAGCCCTCGCTCCTGCGCCAGCACGGGCAGATCTATGCCTCGGCCCGGGTGGCCGCGCCCGCCATCGGCTTCTTCTGCTACACGCTCGTCTATGTGGCGCTGCTGACGCTTCTGCCGCCCGAGACGCCGCACCCGGCCTTCCTCGCTTCGGCCATGCCGCTCGCCTCCATCGCCGTCTCGATAACGCTGGGCGTCTGGATGCTGGGCCGGGTGTCGGCGGTGAAGATGGTGCAGGCCGGCTTCGGTCTCGCCATCGTCTCGACGCTGGCGCTCTGGGCGGGCTGGGGGCAGGGGCTCGCCATGGAGGCCGCGGCGCTCGGCCTCGCCGCGGCGCTGGGGCTGGTGCAGGGCGCGTCCTTCGCGGCCATCCCGCAGCTGAACCCGGCCCCTGAGGATCGCGCGCGGGCCGCGGGCGCGGTGGCGCAGCTCGGCAATCTCGGCACCACCAGCGGAACGCCCCTTCTGGCGGCCCTCATGGCCGGCCAAGGAGCACGGGGGCTGATCTTCTTCGTGCTGCTGCCGAGCCTCGCCGGGATCCTGCTCCACCAGTGGCTTTCTGCCCGCCGCAGGGCGATGGTGTGAAATAATCCCTGCCATCCGGCTCGAGTTCATACTATGTTCGCGACCGGCGGTTGGAGACTCAGGCCCGGGCCTCTATATCCGCCGTTCCGGAAGACGAGATCGCGAGGATCGGGGCGATGGCCGAACAGAAGTTCATCTCGGTGCGCGGAGCGCGCGAGCACAATCTCAAGGGCATCGATATCGACATCCCGCGGGATCAGCTGGTGGTCATCACCGGCCTGTCGGGGTCGGGCAAGTCGAGCCTCGCCTTCGACACGATCTATGCCGAAGGCCAGCGCCGCTATGTGGAAAGCCTCTCGGCCTATGCGCGGCAGTTCCTCGACATGATGGGCAAGCCGGATGTGGACCATATCTCGGGTCTGTCGCCGGCCATTTCCATCGAGCAGAAGACGACCTCGAAGAACCCGCGTTCCACCGTGGGGACCGTGACCGAGATCTACGACTACATGCGCCTTCTGTGGGCGCGGGTCGGCACGCCCTACAGCCCGGCCACCGGACTGCCCATCGCGGCGCAGCAGGTGCAGGATATGGTCGATGCGGTGATGGCGATGCCCGAGGGCACGCGGGGCTATCTGCTCGCGCCCATCGTCCGGGACCGCAAGGGCGAATACAAGAAGGAGTTCATCGAGCTCCGCAAGCAGGGCTTCCAGCGGGTGAAGGTGAACGGCACCTTCCACGAGCTGGAGGAGCCGCCGACGCTGGACAAGAAGTTCCGCCACGACATCGATGTGGTGGTGGATCGGATCGTGGTGCGCGAGGGGATCGAGACGCGGCTGGCCGACAGCTTCCGCACCGCGCTGAACCTCGCCGACGGAATCGCGATCTTCGAGAGCGCGCCCGCCGAGGGCGAGCCGGTGCGCACGACCTTCTCCGAGAAGTTCGCCTGCCCGGTCTCGGGCTTCACCATCCCCGAGATCGAGCCGCGCCTCTTTTCCTTCAACGCGCCCTTCGGCGCCTGCCCGGAATGCGACGGGCTGGGGATGGAGCTCTTCTTCGACGAGCGCCTCGTGGTGCCCGATCAGGGGCTGACGCTGAAGCAGGGGGCCATCGCGCCCTGGGCCAAGTCGAAATCGCCCTACTACACCCAGACCATCGAGGCGCTGGCGCGCCATTACGGCTTCGATGCGAAGAAGAAATGGAAGGACCTGCCGTTCAACGTGCAGGCGGTCTTCCTGCGCGGCTCGGGCGAGGAGGAGATCACCTTCCGTTACGACGAGGGCGGGCGGATCTATCAGGTCAGCCGCAGCTTCGAGGGCGTGATCCCGAACATGGAGCGGCGCTACCGCGAAACCGACTCCGCCTGGGTGCGCGAGGAATTCGAGCGCTACCAGAACAACCGGCCCTGCCATGTCTGCGGCGGCTACCGGCTGAAGCCCGAGGCGCTGGCGGTGAAGATCGGCGGACTGCACATCGGGCAGGTGGTGCAGATGTCGATCAAGGAGGCCTTCGCCTGGATCGAGACCGTGCCGGGCCATCTGACCGCGCAGAAGAACGAGATCGCGCGCGCGATCCTGAAGGAGATCCGCGAGCGGCTGGGCTTTCTCGTCAATGTGGGGCTCGACTATCTGTCGATGAGCCGCGCGGCGGGCACGCTCTCGGGCGGGGAAAGCCAGCGGATCCGGCTCGCCTCGCAGATCGGCTCGGGGCTGACGGGCGTGCTCTATGTGCTCGACGAGCCCTCGATCGGGCTGCACCAGCGCGACAACGACCGGCTCCTGACCACGCTGAAGAACCTGCGCGATCAGGGCAATTCGGTGCTGGTGGTGGAGCATGACGAGGATGCGATCCGCGAGGCGGATTATGTGTTCGACGTGGGCCCGGGCGCGGGCGTCCATGGCGGGCAGGTGGTGGCGCACGGCACGCCCGCCGAGATCGCCGCCGATCCGGCGAGCCTCACCGGCCAGTATCTCTCGGGCGCGCGCGAGATCGCGGTGCCCGCCGAGCGGCGGAAGGGCAACGGCAAGGCGCTCACGGTGGTGAAGGCCAGCGGCAACAACCTCCACGACGTGACGGTGGATTTTCCCCTGGGCAAGTTCGTCTGCGTGACCGGCGTCTCGGGCGGCGGCAAGTCGACCCTGACCATCGAGACGCTCTACAAGACGGCGGCCATGCGGCTGAACGGGGCGCGCGAGACGCCGGCGCCCTGCGAGACGATCAAGGGCTTCGAGCAGCTCGACAAGGTCATCGACATCGACCAGCGGCCGATCGGGCGCACGCCGCGCTCGAACCCTGCGACCTACACCGGAGCCTTCACGCCGATCCGCGACTGGTTCGCGGGCCTGCCCGAATCGAAGGCGCGCGGCTACCAGCCGGGCCGGTTCTCGTTCAACGTGAAGGGCGGGCGCTGCGAGGCCTGTCAGGGCGACGGCGTCATCAAGATCGAGATGCACTTCCTGCCGGACGTATATGTGACCTGCGAGACCTGCAAGGGGCACCGCTACAACCGCGAGACGCTGGAAATCCGGTTCAAGGGCAAGAGCATCGCGGATGTGCTCGAGATGACGGTCGAGGATGCGCAGGAATTCTTCCAGGCGGTGCCCTCGATCCGCGAGAAGATGGATGCGCTGATGCGGGTGGGCCTCGGCTACATCAAGGTGGGCCAGCAGGCGACGACGCTCTCGGGCGGCGAGGCGCAGCGGGTGAAACTGTCCAAGGAGCTGAGCCGCCGCGCCACGGGGCGCACGCTCTACATCCTCGACGAGCCGACGACGGGGCTGCATTTCGAGGATGTGAAGAAGCTGCTCGAGGTGCTGCACGAGCTGGTGGAGCAGGGCAACACGGTGGTGGTGATCGAGCACAATCTCGATGTGGTGAAGACCGCGGACTGGATCATCGACATCGGCCCGGAAGGCGGCGACGGCGGCGGGAAGATCGTGGCCGAGGGAACGCCCGAGGAGGTGGCCAAGGTCGAGGCCTCGCACACCGGGCGCTATCTCCGCGACATGCTGAAGCCCAAGCGTCTGGCGGCGGAATAGGCGGGGGCGGCGCCGCTCGGGGGCATCGAGCCCCGCTCGCGCCGCGCTGCCGCGGAAAAAACGGGCGGGGAAGTGCCTGAGGCAGGCGGTCACGGCCTCCGCCCTGCCTGCAAGGGCCGCCGTCGGTGCAGCGCTTCCCCCGGACGCCCTGGCGCCTTTGCCCTGCAGGCAATGGCAGCCGCGCCGCAGTCCATTGGTCCTAAGCGACGTGCAAGCGGCGCGGCCGCGTCCTTCAGCCCTTCACCGGGCAGGTGTTGAGGCCGAGGAGCGTGTAGAGCGGGCAGGTCGAGAAGAGGCCGGTCAGCAGCGGCACGATGCCGATCAGCAGGACGACGCGGTAGCTCGCGTCGGGCAGCAGGAAGAAGGCCGCGAGCAGCGCGAGCCCTGCGACTATGCGGAGAATGCGGTCGATGCCGCCGACATTGGTCTTGAACATCCGTCTCACCCTTGGGTTGGATCCGCCCCGACACGGGGCATGAGGCGACCCTAGGCCCCGGTCTGTCCGTCGTCTGTGATCTGGTCACGCATGCCCGGCCCGGCGGCAGCGGTGGGCTTCTGTCTGGAAACCACGCCCCAGCGCTGTGCGCTCCCTCTCTGCTGCGGAGAGCACGAGCGGCGTCAATGGCAGGGGTGTTTTCGGGGGAATTCGGTTCCGGAGCCATGTCTGCCCGCGGGCGCGCTTCGGGATCGTCCCGAGACGGACCGCAGCGACGGCCCCAAGGTGGCCTTGTCTGGACGCCACGCCGGGTGCGGTGCGGGCCCGGAACGCCTGTCGGCGCTGCCGACTGCGCTCCGATCCTGGCGCCACGGGCGGAGGCGGCTTGCCATGGTCTCGACCGCTCGGGAGCCCTCTCGCGGACCCTGCCCATGCGCCGGGCGCCGCGTGTACCCTGCTGTCGCGACATTCGGGGAGGGCCTTGCGGCGCGCCGCACCGGGCGGAGGCGTGGGCCCCGCCGC
>NZ_MABH01000159.1 GCF_001720585.1 Cereibacter johrii
TGGCGGCGGGCACGGGCGCGGTTCCTCGCGGCCCATCCGCTCTGCGCCGACTGCGCCGGGCTCGGGCTCGTGGTGGCCGCGGCCGAGGTCGACCACATCCGGCCGCACCGCGGCGATCCCGGCCTGATGTGGGACCGGGCCAACTGGCAGCCGCTATGCCGGCCCTGCCACAGCCGCAAGACCGCGCGCGAGGTCTTCCACCCACCGGGGGGTATCGGAAAATCGGAGGGGTCGGCACGGTAACCGGCGCTCGAACCTTCCTTTTCGTGCACGGCGAATTGGCAAAAAAAGCCCACCGGGCAGAGGGGTAAGAGGGTCGGGCAGCCCCCGCTCCGCTCCGCGCGGCGCACAACAGACATGATGGACCGCCGATCCCGGCGCGCCCGATCCGGCCGCCGATGCGGCGGGATCGGGCCGGCGCGGGCGCGGTCCCCATAGAACAAGGACAGTCACGATGCGCGGGCAGAAGCCGAAGGTCTCGAACGTCATCCCGATGAAGGGCGACCTCTCGGCGCCCGTGCCGGAGGCCCCGGAGTGGATGAGCGCGGAAGGGCGCGAGGTCTGGGAGCGCCTCGCCCCGGTGCTCATCGCGAAGAAGCGGCTCGAGCCCGCCTTCGAGGATCCGTTCGCGGTCTATTGCGAGGCCGTCGCCGATGTCATCCGCTTCACCGGCGACATCGCGGCCTTCGGCAGCTGGTACGAGGTCGAGACCCGCAACGGCCGCCAGCAGAAGAAGCGCGCCGTCTGGGGCCAGCGGCAGGATGCCATCGCCGTCATGAACCAGCTCGCCGCCCGCTTCGGCCTCACCCCCGTCGACGAGGCCCGCGTCCGCGTCACCGGACAGGGCGATCTCTTCGACGAGATCCTGAAGACCCTCGATGGAGCCGATTGACCATCCGGTCTCGCGCTATGCGCTCGATGTGGTCGAGGGCCGCGAGACCGCAGGCGAGCTGGTGCGCCTCGCCTGCCTGCGCCACCTGACCGATCTCGAGACCGGGCGCGACCGCGGCCTCTGGTTCGACTGCCGCGCAGCCAGCCGGGTGCTGAACTTCGCCGAGCTGATCCAGCACACCACGGGGCCGCTGGCGGGCCGCCCGCTCACGCTGCGCCCCTGGCAGGCCTTCCGGCACGGCTCGGTCTTCGGCTGGAAGAAGGAGGGCGGGCTCCGCCGCTTCCGCACCACCTATCATCAGGTCGCGAAGAAGAACGGCAAGACCACCGACACGGCGGTGCCCGCCCTCTTCACCGCGCTCTTCGACCGCGAGGCCGCGCCGCAGGGATACTGCGCCGCCACCACACGCGACCAGGCGGGGCTCCTCTTCCGCGAGCTCAAGCGCATGATCCGCGCCTCGCCGCATCTCTCGGCCCTGATGCAGGTCTGGCGGACCTCCATCGAGGTGCCCGCGACCGAGGGGCTGATCGCCTGCCTCTCGCGCGACGGCAACAGCTCGGACGGGATCAACCCGCACTTCGCCGCCCGCGACGAGGTCCACCGCTGGACCGACCGCGAGCTCGCCGAGGTGCTGACCAACTCGATGATCGCCCGCGCCCAGCCGATCGACTGGGCGATCACCACCGCCGGCGCGGATCGCGCGAGCCTCTGCGGCGAGATGCGCGACTATGCCGAGGAGGTGGTGCGCGGCACGGTCAGCGACGACAGCTTCTTCGCCTATGTGGCCGAGCCCCCGCCCGACTGCGACGTGGCCGATCCGCGCTTCTGGAAGATGGCGAACCCGAACCTCGGCGTGGCCTTCTCCGAGGAGCGGTTCGGCGAGATGTACCGGGAGGCGACGGTGATCTCGGGCAAGATGCCGAACTTCCGCCGGCTGCACATGAACCTCTGGACGGAAGGCGCCCAGACCTGGATCGCCCGCGACGTCTGGGACCGCGGCGCCGAGCCCTTCGACCCGCGCGCGCTCTACGGCCTGCCGGCCTGGGTCGGGCTCGATCTGTCGAAGACCACCGACCTCACCGCGATCTCGGTCGCCGTGCCGAAGGACGGGCAGATCTATCTCCTGGCCTATTCCTTCCTGCCGGAGGGGCCGAAGGGCTTCATCGCGCGGGCGCAGAAGGAGAAGCGCGAATATGTCGCCTGGCGCGATGCGGGCTGGCTCGAGGTCCATTCGGGCGGCGTGATCGACGAGGATCAGGTGATCGAGCGGCTCGAGACGATCCGAGCCCGGTTCGACCTGCGCGAGCTCGCCTACGACCGCTGGGGCATGAAATACATGGCGAAGGAGCTCCTGAAGCGGCGCTTCCCGCTGGTCGAGCACGGGCAGGGCTACGGTTCGATGTCCTCGCCGATGAAGCGGTTCGAGGAGGCGGTGGCGAAGGGCCGGATCCGGCACGCGGGCAACCCGGTGCTGGCCTGGGCGGTGGGCAACGTGCACCGCGACGAGGATGCGGCCGAGAACATCAAGCCGAACAAGGCCCGCTCGAAGGGCCGGATCGACCCGGCGGTGGCCGCCATCATGGCCTTGGGGCGCGCCGAAGCCGCCGAAGGCCGCCGCCGCGCACGCGAGGTGGAGACGGCGTGAGCGGAGACGCCGCTCGCGCTTCGCGAAAGACCGTGGCCGGGAATGAGGAAGGAACGGCACCGGCCTAAAAATCGAGGGTGACCGACGACACGTTTCGGGTTGCGTCGCCTTGGAAGACCGCCTCGATGTTGTTGCCATCGGGGTCCAGCACGAAGGCGGCATAATATCCCGGATGATAGGCCCGGATCCCGGGCGCACCATTATCGCGCCCGCCATTCTCCAAGGCCGCTTTGTAAAAAGCATCGACCGTCTCGCGATCCTTGGCCTGAAAGGCAAGGTGGTGCCGCCCGGTCAACTCGCCCGACGAGGTCGGGCTGTCGGCAGCGGATACGGTAAGTTCATCCGCGATGAAGTACCCATCGCCCGGCCTGAGAACCGGTATCCCCAGCACGGACATCACCGCCGTGTAGAAGGTCTCGCTCGCCGTCAGGTCGCGCACGACGAGCTGAATATGATCGATCAGACGGCCGCGGTGCAGTTGCATGGGTTCCCATCTCCTTCAGTGAAGTGCTGCGGGCGACGATGCGCACAGTTTCGAATGATCGATAAGAGGCCCGGAGCGGACTGCGGCGTCCGGTCCCCTAAGGCTCCGGCCAGCATCACGGAAGAGAAGGCAGGCGCTCCGTGACGGATCGCCTGGCAAAAGGAAGGACCGGCATGAGCAGATGGCCCCGATTTGGCGCTTCGCGAATGGCGGGCGCCTCCGTCCGCACCGAGCCGCCGGTGACGGCGCGGCAGGTCGCGGCCGAGGCGAGCGGGACGGCGGCGCCGAAGCCCTGGCTGCAGGAGGTCGGCTGGAGCTCGGGCGGGGCGAGCCGGATCCGCACCCTGCCCCGCGTCTCGGCCGACGTGGCGCAGCGCCATGCCACGGTCTATGCCTGCTGCGCCGTCATCGCGGGAGATCTCGCGAAGGTGCCGCTGAAGCTCTTCCAGCGCAGCGGCGACGGCCGCGAGGTCCGCGTCCGCGACCATGCCGCGCCCTATCTCCTGAATGTGGAAGCCGCGCCGGGCGTGGCGGCTTCGGTGGTGCGGTTCGCGCTCGGCTATGCCTTCACCCTTCGCGGCAATGCCTTCGCCTGGGCGCCGCGCGACGGGGCGGGCGAGCTCGAGCTGATCGATCTCGTGCGCCAGTCCGGCTGCAGCGTGCTCCGCGCCGGCCGGGAGCGGTTCTACGACTTCGAGGACGGCGCAGGCCTCCGCCGCCGCGCCCCTGCCCGCGCCATGATCCATCTGCGCTACATGGCCGAGGATGGCTGGACGGGCCGCAGCCCGCTCGAGGTCGCGGCCGAGAGCGTGGGCCTCGCGCTCGCAGGCCAGGAGTCGGCGGCCCGCGCGGCCTCGGGCGTCACCGCCCGCGCCGTGATCCGGCTCCGCGACGATTACGAGGATGACGAGGCCCGCGTCCGGAGCGCCCGCCGGGTGGCCGCGGCCCTCCGCGCGCCGGAGGTCGAGGGCTTCCCGATCCTCGGCGAGGGCGAGGATGTGAAGACGCTCGACATGAAAGCGGCCGATCAGGAGCTCCTGGGGAGCCGCAAGTTCGACCGCGAGCAGATCGCGGCGATCTACCGGGTGCCGCCGGCGAAGCTCCAGATGATGGAGTACGGGGTGAAGGCCAATGGCGAGCAGCAGGCCATCGATTACCTGACCGACTGCCTCCTCCATTGGGCGAAACAGGTCGAGGACCAGCTCGCGCTCGGGGTGCTGACCGAGGCCGAGCGCCGGGCCGGATTCTACCTCAAACATGACTTCGGCGCCCTGCTCCGACCCACGACTCGCGAACGGTACGAGGCGCTCGCCAAGGCGGTGGGCGGCCCGATCCTGACCCCGAACGAGGCCCGGCGCATCGACGGCTACGACCCCATCGAGGGCGGCGACCGGCTGAACCCGGCGCCCAACATGACCCGCAGCGAGGAGACAGACCCATGACCCGCACGCTCGCCAGCCTCTTCGGCCCCCTGCAGCCCATGGCGCTGGCCGAGGATCTGGCGGCGCCCCTCCTTGCCCTCCCGATCCCGGAGGGCGCGGCGGATCCTGCCGCGGCGGCCCGTGCTCCCGCAGCAGGCCCGACCGTCCCCGACCGCTTCACCGTCTCGCGCGGCCTCGCGGTGGTGCCGGTGCGCGGGATCCTCACGCCGAACATGGCACAGTACGAGCGCTGGTTCGGCTGGGCCACCTATCATGGCCTCGCCGAGACGCTGGCGCATCTCGCCGCCAGCGAGGATGCCGCCGCCATCGTGCTCGAGATCGACAGCCCGGGCGGCCTCGTCTGCGGGATCGAGGCCGCGGCCGAGGCCATCGCGACAGCCGCCGCCGTGAAGCCGGTCCATGCCCTCGTCTCGCCACTGGCCGCCTCGGCCGCCTACTGGCTCGCCTCGCAGGCCACCGAGATCGTGATGACGCCCGGCGCCGTCGCAGGCTCCATCGGCGTGGCCCTGACCGCCGCGGCCCATGTCCAGCCCGGTGCGAACGGCGCGCAGATCTTCGAGATGAGCTCCCGCCACGCCCGCGCCAAACGCCCCGACGCCTCGACCGAGGCCGGCCGCGCCGAGCTCCAGCGCAGCCTCGACGAGGCCGAGGCCGCCTTCCACGCCGCCGTCTCC
>NZ_MABH01000160.1 GCF_001720585.1 Cereibacter johrii
AGGCCGGAGCCCGCTGCGGGCCGCGTGCCCGGCCGCGGCACGGCCCGCGCGGATGCCGAAGACCGCGGCCTCGGTCAGGCCATTGCTGTTCAGCCGTGTGGCGCCGTGCAGCCCCGCGGTGATCTCGCCCGCGGCAAAGAGGCCCGGCACCGCCGTCCGTCCGTCCACGTCGGCCGCCACCCCGCCCATGGCGAAGTGGACATCGGGCGCGACCTCGACCCGCTCGGTGAAGGGATCGATCCCCACCGCCGCGATGGCGCGCAGGAAGCGTCCCGAGACCTGCGCCACCGCCGCGCGGTCTGTCTCCGACATGTCCACCCAGACGGCATGATGCGGGGTGCCGCGGCCCTCGCTCACCTCGCGGAAGATCGCGCGCGAGAGCACGTCGCGGGTCGAGGCTTCCAGCCGCTCGGGGTCGTAGCGGTGCATGAAGCGCTCGCCCCGCGCGTTCAGGAGCTTCACGCCGGGCTGCGCCATCAGCCCGCCGCCGGTGCTGGTGCCGCGCACCTCGGGCGGCCAGGCGAGCGAGGTGGGGGTGAACTGCACGAACTCGAGATCCGTCAGCACCGCCCCCGCCTTCAGCGCGAGATAATAGCCGCTGCCATCGGCGAGCGCGTGGTTCGAGGTCACGGGGAAGATCCGCCCCATGCCGCCGCAGGCCAGAAGGACCGCGCCCGCCTCGATCTCGAGCCAGCCGTCCGGCCCGTGGCAGAGGAGGCCCGCCGCCGCGCCGCCCGCATCCTTCAGCACCTCGATCGCCGTGGTCTGGCCCAGAAGCGCAATGCCGGCCTCGCTTGCGCGGTCGAGGAGCGTGGTCATCAGCCCGACCGCGCCGCCGCCCTCGCAGCGGATCGAGCGGGCGCGGCTGTGGCCAGGGGCGGGAAAGAGCGCGAGATCCGCGTCCGTGCGGTGGAAGGCCACGCCGAGCGCCTCGAGCCGCCGGATGGCGGGGCCCGCCTCGGCGACGAAGGTCCGGGCGATGTCGTCGAAGACGAGACCGCGCGCCGTGCGGCGGATGTCGGCCAGATGCAGCTCGGGCGAATCCTCGGGATCGACCCCGGTGACGGCCGCGAGGCCACCGCTGGCAAGCCAGCTGTTGGCCGACTTGCCGATCTCGCCCTGTGCGACGAGGGTCACGGCAGCCCCGCTCTCGCGGGCGGTGAGGGCGGCGAGAAGGCCCGCGAGGCCCGAGCCCACGACGACGACATCGGCGCGCCTGCGCGCCGCTTCGGAAATCTCCACCTCTTCCTCCCTTCTTCGGCCGGCCTCCCCGCCAGCCCGGTTGCCGCGCGCCTAGCCCTCCAGCAGGGCGCGCAGCTCCTCGATCCTGCGCCGTGGCGCAAAAAGCTCGCCCGCCATCAGCAGCCGGGCCGTCCGCTCCACCGCCGCCCGCTCAATCCGCCAGCCGTCCGCGCCTTCCCGCACATGGGCCGAGACGGTCAGGACGCCCGCCGGATGGCCGAGCCGGGCCCGGTCGCCCTCGGCCCGCGACAGCTCCTGCACCACGCTGCCGGGCAGGCGCCCCGCCACCGCCGAACAGACGGCGCCGGTGACGGCCAGCGTATTGTGCGGCTTCTGCATGGCAAGCTGGCGCAGGCAGACATCCATCTCGTCGGCCGAAACCGGCCCGTCGGGAGCCTGATAGTCCTGCGGCGGGCCCACCATGATGACCCGCGGGATGTTGGGCGAGCGCCGCGCGGCCTCGTCGGCGCGGTCGACGAGGCCCAGCACTGTGGCGGCCCAGCCGCGGATCGCCTCGAGATCGGCCATGAGCGCCCCGTTGGCGAGGATCTCGGCGGGGCTCTCGGCCCCGGTCGCGCCGAGCGCCGCGGCCGGCACGAAGACGAAGGGCGTCGCCGCATCGACGAAGGAGACGGGCACCTCGCGGCCCCCGAGCCGCACCAAGTCGCGCACCGAGCCCGTGGGCAGGAGCTTCCCGCTCACCGCGCCCGCGCAATCGCCGAAGTCGAGCGCGATGGAGGAGCCGGTGCCGGGCACGCCCGGAACCCGCGCCTCGCCCTCGATGCAGGGAAAGCCGTCCGCCACGCGGAAGCGGGCGGTCACGATCTGGCACGTGTTGGTGGTATGGATGCGCACCGAGGTCTCGGGTTCCTGCGGTGCGATCAGGCCGCGGAGGATGGCGAAGGGGCCGACGCCCGCCAGCATGTTGCCGCAGTTGCCGCCCGAGCTGACCATGGGCCGGTCGATGCCTATCTGCAGGAACGTATAGTCGAGATCGGCCTCGGGATGGGTGGAGCGGCCGACGACGGCCGCCTTGCTGGTCAGGGGATCGGAGCCGCCGATCCCGTCGATCTGCCGGCGGTCCGGCGAGCCGTAGCAGGCGAGCAGGAGCGCGGCGCGCTCCTGCCGGTCCGCGGGCAGGTCCTCCTCGAGGAAGAAGGCCCCGCGGCTCGATCCGCCCCTCATGAAGAGGGCGCGGACCGACACCTGCTGCGGATCGCCCGCCTGCCGGGCCGTCCCGGTTGCGGGAACATGCAGCATGGCCGCCTCAGGCCGCCCGGAGGGCGGGCTTGCGGTCGGGCACCACCGTCAGCGCCGGGATCTCGCCCGCATCCGCCTCGGTGTCGAGCGCCATCAGCCGCCGGCTGATCTCGGCGATCCGCGCCTCGTCGAGCACGAGGCCCGCCGTGCTCATGAACTTCTTCTCGAGCTCCTCGGCCGAGAGCGGGTTCGTGGGCTCGCCGCGCGGCTCCTCGCTCCGGTGCGAGAGGCTGCGCCCGTCCTTCAGGCCGAGCGTCACCACCGCCTGCCGGCCGCCCACGCCGAACTCGGGCTCGGCCACCAGCTCGACCCTTGCGGCCAGCTCGTGGATCGCCTGATCGGCATAGCCGTCCCAGTAGTCGCGCAGGCCGTTGCCGCCGCAGGCCAGGGCCAGCGCCACGCCGAACTGCGTGCTGCCCATCGCCGCGTTCAGGCTGGGGCAGGGGAACTTCGAGGCCTGCCGGATGGCGAGGCCGCTCATCTTCACCGAGATCGTGTCGATCTCGGCGAGCGAGACGCCTTCCTCGTGGAAGAGCTGCGCGAGGTCGATGGGGCCGTGCGCATAGCGGCAGGCGGCGTGCGGCTTGAAGCCCACCTCCATGATGGCGAAGTCCGTGCCGAGGCCGTCGAGCAGGTCCGAGACGCGCACGCTGTCGGTGAAGGCGTTGAAGAAGCCCTCCTTCGACTCGAGCACCTTCTTCGGGCCGGTGAAGCCGCGATGGGCCATGACGCCCGCGAGCACGCCGTTGAAGGCGCCCTTGCCCGGGCCGAAGGGCTTGGCCATGCAGGGATCGTCGAGATAGGACTGGATGCCGCTCGACTGCATCGCCGCGAGCCCGATGGCGTTGGCGATCCCTTCCTCGTCGCAGCCGAGGAGCCGCGCCGTGATGACGGCGGCGCCCATCAGCGAGACGGTCGAGGTGGTGTGATAGCCGCGGTGACGGTGGCCGGGGTTGATGGCCTTGGCCACCCGGATCGCGATCTCGTAGCCGGCCACGACGGCCGCCACCACATCCTCGCCCCGGGCGTGGCTGATCTCGGCCGCGGCGAAGGCCGAGGGGATCAGCACCGAGCCCGCCTTGATGAGGCCCGAGCCATGGGCATCGTCGAGTTCGACCCCGTGGCCCATCGCGCCGTTGCAGAGCGCCGCGAGCGGCGCCGGCACCTTGTCGCCGTAGCCCACTATCGTGCTCTCGGGCTTGCCGCCCCATTCCTGCACCAGCTGGGTGATGGCGATGGCGGCCTCGCTGATGGCGGAGGCGGCGATCTGGTTGCCCACGCCGTCGCGGATGATGAGCTTGGCCTTCTCCTGCACCGGGGCGGGCAGATCCTCGTAGCGCAGGGTCGCGGCCAGCTTGGCAAAGCGGCGCGTCAGACCCTGAAGGTCGCTGGTGTCGCGGACATGTTCGTTCATCGGCTCTTCCTTGGATTCAGAGGCTGCGGGTGATGGTGAGGGGAACGGCGGGCAGGGGTTGCCGGCTTTTGATAGTATGTAAAGCTACTACCAAATAGCGAAGTCTGTCAACGACGCCGCCGGCGGCGGCTTCCGGCCTCATAACCGCTTGATTTAGAGGAACTTATCGCGGATCGACATGTCGCCGAGCCTCCGCCCCGGCTCCGTCTTGGCCGCGCCTTGCGCGCTTTGGTGGTTGCTGATACTACCACCGGAAAGAATCGGGCGGGGCCGAGACCGACCGGAGGCCCCCGCTCCGCGCCGACCCTCCGCCCGGCGGATCGGTCTGCCGCCTCCGGTCCGGGACGAAGGAGCCTCTCGGGATGAACACCGTTGCGCAGGGGGCTGGCTGATGGCGGACGATCCTCCGGTCCCCGCCTCGCCGGTCACGCCCCTCCAGCTCTTCGTCGGCTTCGCCACCATCAGCATCGTGGGCTTCGGCGGCGTGATGCCCTGGGTCCGCTGGCTCGTGGTGGACCGCCGGCGCTGGTGCAGCGCCGAGGAATTCGCCAGCCTCTTTGCGCTCGCGAACTTCCTGCCGGGCGGGAATGTGCTGGGGGTCTCGGTCATGGTCGGCGGGCGTCTCGCCGGGCGGCGGGGCTCGCTGGCCGCGGTGCTGGGCCTCGTGGCGCCCGCGGCCGTCCTCGTCTGCCTCCTGGCCGAGCTCTACCGGCGCAACGCCCATCTCGAGGCCGTGCAGGGCATGGTCGAGGGGATGGGTTCGGCCGCGGCAGGCCTCATCGCCGCCATGGGCCTGCGCATGGTCTGGCCGCTGCGGAAGAGCCCCCGCGCCCTGGTGATCGTGCTGCTCGTGGTGACGGCCGCGGCAGTCCTGCGGCTGCCGCTGGTCTGGATCCTCGCCACGATGCTGCCCGCCAGCCTGATCGCGGCGCGGCTGACGGAGCGGTAGCGATGGACAATCCGCTCGGCCTTCTCACGCTGAAGATCCTGTTCCTCTCCTGCATCGCGGTGGGCGGCTTCATCGCCACGGTGCCCGAGCTGAACCGCTTCGTCGTCCATGTGCAGGGCTGGATGACCGATGGCACCTTCGCCACGCTCTTCGCGCTGTCGCAGGCCTCGCCGGGGCCGAACCTCATCGTGGCGACGCTCGTGGGCTGGGAGGTGGCGGGCCTGCCGGGGGCGGCGCTGGCCACGCTCGCCACCTGCCTGCCGACGCTGTTCGTGGCCTACGCGGCCATGCGCTTCAGGACCCGGCATGGGCAGGCCGGCTGGTTCAGGATGGTGGAGCGGGCGATCCTGCCGATCGCGGTGGGGCTGATCCTTGCCACCGCGGGGCTCCTCGCGGCCACGACCTCCGGCGCCGAGCCGCGCAGGCTGGCCCTGACCGGCGCTGCCGCGCTCTTCCTCCTCGTGACGCGCCGCAGCCCGCTGATCCCGCTGGCCGTCGCCGCAGCGCTGGGCGCGGCCGGTCTGTTGTAGCAGGCAGGGCGGGCGGACATCCGTTCGGATGCCCGTCCCGATCAGCGGCTGCGTTCGATCTTCATCGACCGGTCCACTTCGGCCGAGAGGATGGCCGTCACCTCCTGCCGATACTGGCCGAGCCGGGGGTCGGCCGGATCGCGCGGGTGGGGCAGGTCGATCTTCACATCGGCCACGATGCGCGAGGGCCGCGCGCCGAGGATCAGCACCCGGTCGGCCATCAGCGTGGCCTCCTGTACCGAATGGGTCACCATCAGGATCGTCTTGCTGGCCGCGATCCACAGATCCTGCAGATCCTTCATGACATAGTTCTTCGTCTGCACGTCGAGCGCGCCGAAGGGCTCGTCGAGCAGGAGGATGTCGGGCTCGCAGGTCAGCGCGCGCGCGATGGCCACGCGCTGCTTCATGCCGCCCGAGAGGGTGGCGGGATAGGCATCCTCGAACCCGCCGAGCCCGGTGAGTCGGATCCATTTCCGCGCGCGCTCCTCGGCCTCGGCGCGGGGCAGGCCCGCGATCTCGGGGCCGAGCGTGATGTTGCGCAGGACCGTCCGCCAGGGAAAGAGGACGAACTCCTGAAACACGATCCCGCGGTTGGGGCCGGGCTTCACGATGGGCTCGCCGTCCACCTTCAGCACGCCCGATGTGGTCTTGAGGAAGCCCGCGATCGCATAGAGCATGGTCGACTTGCCGCAGCCCGAGGGGCCGATGATCGAGACGAACTCGCGCTCGCGGATGGTGGTGGTGAAATCCTCGACGGCGGTCACGCTGCCGAAGCGGACGCCCGCGCCCTCGGCGGTGATCTTGGGCCTCGGGGCCGGAACGACCGTCTCGCGTACCGGATGGGCCAGGATGTTCTCAACGTTCGACATTGACGCCCCACTTCTCGATGGTCCGTTTCTCGAGGGCGCCGACGACGCCCCGCTCGATCAAGAGCCCCAGGACGGAGATCGTGAGGATCCCGCCGTAGATGCTCTTCATGTCCATGTATTCCTGCGCGTCGTAGATCATGAAGCCGAGCCCGTGCGAGCTGGCCGCCAGCATCTCGGCCGCGATGAGCGCCCGCCAGGCGTAGCCCACGCCGAGCTTCAGCCCGGTGATGAGATAGGGCAGGATGCCGGGGACGATGACATAGCGCAGCGTCTGGATCCGCGAGGCGCCCATCGAGGCCGCGACCCAGTAGGTCTTGCGGGTCATCATCTCGATGCCGGTCACGACATTGTAGATGATCTCGAAGCTGGCCGCGATGAAGACGACCGTGATCGTGGTGCGGTTGTCGATGCCGAAGACCAGAAGCAGGATCGGCGTCCAGGCGAGCGTCGGGATCGGCATGATGGCGCTGATGATCGGCTTGAAGATCGCCCGTCCCCAGCGCGTGAGGCCGATGGCGAGCCCGATCAGCGAGCCGAGCACCAGCGCGAGCCCCACGCCCGCCAGAAGCCGGTAGAGGCTCAAGGCGATGTCGAGGAGCGTGCCGAAGGGCGGATCGCCGTTCGGCCCGGCCGAGACCCAGAGGGAGGCCAGGATCGCCGTGGGCGGCGGGAAGAGGAAGGCGCTGATCGTGCCGGTGCGGGCGGCGATCTCCCAGAGGCCGAAGAGGAGGCCCAGCGAGACGACCGGCCGGACGAGGGCCATGGGCAAAGCGAAGGGGCGGGCGCGGCGGGGCGCCGCGGCGGTCTCCATCGTCATTGGCGTCCTCCGGTGCCTGCATCGCGGACATACCAGCGGTGGATGGTGGCGCGCTCGAGCGTGCCGAAGAGCAGGTGTTCGATCGCCATGCCGATGGCTGCGAGGCAGACCACGCCCACGAACATCGTGCTCACATCCATGTAGGAGCGGGCCGAGAAGATCATGTAGCCGAGCCCGCTGCTGAGGGCGGCCAGCATCTCGGCCGCGACGAGCGTGCGCCAGGAATGGGCCATGCCGAGCTTGAAGCCGGTGATGAGCGCGGGCAGCGAGGCCGGGATCAGCACCCGGCGCAGCACGTCGAGCCGGCTGCCGCCCATCGAGCGGACGACCCAGACCGGCTGGGTCCCGCAGGCCCTGACCCCCTGCATCGTGCTGTAGAGGACGGGAAAGACCGCGCCGAGGAAGCAGACGATGACGATGGTCAGATCGCCCGGGCCGAAGACCACCAGAAGGATCGGCGTCCAAGCCACGGCGGGCAGGGGCAGCATGAGGCTGAGGATCGGGCTCACCCAGAGCTGCGCCTCGCGGCTCAGGCCGAGGAGGAAGCCCAGCGGCACCCCCACCGCCACCGCGAGGGCGAAGGCCAGAAGCGCGCGCTTGAGGCTCGCGCCGATATGGCCGAAGAGGACCGCCCGTTCCCCCGTGAGCCCGAGAAGCTCGACGGCGCGGGCGAGGATCGTGCTCGGCGCGGGCAGGATGCTCGCCTGGGCAAGCCCGGTGCGCACCGCCAGCTCCCAGAAGAGGAGAAGGCCGAGGATGGGCAGCAGGAATTGAACCACGACGATAACGCGGTCGAACAGGCGGAAGCCTGGGGGCATGACGGTCCTCTCCGGGATCGGGTCAGTTGGTGGTGGAACCGGCGAGGTCCAGCGCCTGCTCATAGAGGTCGCGGCGCACGAAGGAGCCGAAGTCGGGCACCTCGCCGATCTTGCCCGCGGCCTGCATCGCCTCGGCCACCGGCACGAGTTCGGACACCATGTCGTCCGTCACCTCGCGCTTCACGCTGATCCGGGTGAAGGCGGTCTCGAGCGCCTTGGCCGGAACCTCGACCCCGCCCTTGGCGATCTGGTCCGCCGCAAGCTGGCCGGCCTCGGCCGGATCGGCCTCGATGAAGTCGGCCGCATCGATGCTGGAGGCCAGGAACTTCACGATGGTCTCGGGATTTTCGTCGGTGAAGGCGCGGTTCGCGAGCAGGAAGTTCGGGCTCTCGTTCACCCCCTTCATCGAGACGAGCCGCTTCACGTTGCCCATCTCCTCGGCGATGGCCACGAAAGGCTCCCACATCACCGCCGCGTCGACGAGCTGCTGCTCGACCGCCGCGCGCAGATCGTCGATCTTCATGTTGACGATCTGGAAGTCGGCCTCGCTCAGCCCCTGCTCCTGAAGATAGACGAGGAAGGTGCCGTAGGTGCCCGTCCCCGTGACCACGCCCAGCTTCTTGCCCTTCAGGTCGGCGATCCCGCCCGCCTCCGAATCCTTGCGCACCACGAGGCTGTAGCGGTCGCCGCCCGATTGCTGGGTGCCGATGATGTAGAAGGTCTCGGGCTGCTGGGCGGCCAGCGTCACGAGCCGCCCCGAGCCGCCGTTGGCCACCATCACCCGGCCGGCGAGAAAGGCCTTGAGCATGTCGCCGCCCGAGGAGAATTGCGTGGCCTCGACCTCGAGCCCGTAGGGTTCGCCCCAGTCGCGGGCGATATAGACCTCGTCGGGCGGCACCTGCTGCACGCCCACGGCCAGCGTCTCGGCCGCCGCGGGGGCGGCTGCGGCGAGGCCCGCCAGCGCCAGCCCGCCCAGCACCCGCCGCGTCTGACGGAGCCCGTCTTTCACAAGTCGCATGTCTCTCCTCCCGGTTGTCTGGTGCGCCTTCCGCCCCTCCTCAGGCGGTTTGCAGGCTCAGCGCATGTCTCCCTGCATTCTTCCCCGCCAGCTTGCCGAAGACCGCCCCCGAGGTGAGGCCGGTGCCGCCGGGATAGTTGTGATAGAAGATGCCGCCGACCATCTCGCCCGCGGAATAGAGGCCGGGGATCGCCGCGCCGGCGCGGTCCATGACCTCGCCCCGGTCCGAGACCTTGACGCCCCCGAAGGTGAAGGTCACGCCGCAGGTGATGGCATAGGCCTCGAACGGGGCCTGATCGAGGGTGTTGGCCCAGTTGGATTTCGGCAGCGCAAGCCCTTCCGTCCCGCGCCCGTCCCGGATCGCCGGGTTGAAGGGCACCGAGGTCTGCACGGCGGCATTGTAGGCCCGCACCGTCTGAAGGAAGCGCGCGGGATCGACGCCCTCGAGCTTCCCGGCCAGCTCCTCGAGCGTGTTCGCCGTGACCTTCGTCACCTCGCGGATGCGGTACTCGTCGCGCAGCATCGGCAGGACCTTGGCGTCGAACACCTGCCAGGCGAACATACCCGGCTGGCGCAGCACCTCGCGGCCGTATTTGGCATAGGTGTAATTGCGGAAGTCGGCACCCTCGTCCACGAAGCGCTCGCCGTTCGCATTCACCATGATGCCGAACGGGTAGCTGTGCTTCTGGTAATTGTCGCCCACGGCAAGATCGCCATAGGCGGGGGCGTCGCGGTCCCAGCCCACCGCATGGGCGCCCGACCAGTGGCCATGGGGCATGGCGCCGGCCTCGAGCGCCATGCGGATGCCGTCGCCCATGTTGAAGCGGGTGCCGCGGACCTTGGCGAGGTCCCAGTCGGGCCCGAGATAGCGCGCCCGCATCTCGGCATTGCTCTCGAAGCCGCCGCAGGCCAGCACCACCGAGCCCGCGCGGATCGCCTTCCGGCCCTCGGGCGTCGCCACCATGACCCCGCACACGCCCGCATCGTCGCGCAGGAGATCTGTGGCAGGCGTGGCATAGCGGATCTCGATCCCGCGCCTGGCGCAGGCGGCATGCAGCATCTCGACGAGGCCGGGTCCGCCGCCCCAGACCTCGCAGGCAAGCCCGCCCCAGAAGCGGAAGCGCCCGTCAACCTTGTAGGCCTGCCGCCCGAACGAGAGCTGGAAGCGCACGCCCTGCTCGCGCATCCAGCGCAGCGTGGGCAGGCTCTGCCGGACGAGGATCTCGACCAGCTCGGGGTCCGTGCGGAACTGCGTCATGCGGAACATGTCGTCGAAGAAGGCGTCGGCGCCGTAGCTGCCGAAATCGGTGACGGCCACCAGATCGTCCGGCACGTCGGGCACGAGCTCGCGCAGGTCGTCGATCCCCTCGTAGGTCACGCGCATCGCGCCCGCCGTATAGGTGGAATTGCCGCCCGCCTCCGCCTCGGGCGCGGCCTCGAGCATCAGGACCTTGCCCGCGCCCGCCTCGCGCGCGGCCAGAGCCGCGCAGGCTGCGGCATTGCCTGCCCCCACCACGATCACGTCGACTTCGGGGCCGCCTTCCTCTTCGGGGGTCAGGCGGTGCGGGGAAGCATAGGTCATGCGGGAACGTCCTCTTCGGCAAACATCGCGTAATCGACGCCGCGGCCGATGCCGCGGCGCAGCCCCTCGAGCCTCAGCGCCTGCCCGGGGGCGATATTGGCGAGGCTCACATTCGCGCCGAACCGGCGGATCAGATCGGCATGCTGGGCGGGAAAGCACAGCGGATCGGCCTCGATCAGGATGTCGTCGAACCAGGGCGCGCGGGCGAGCCGGTCGAGGATGCCCGCGTCGCTGCGCGCCACGAGGTCGATTTCGGACTGTTCGACGATGACATGATGCGCGCCCGCGGCGCGCACGGCGCTGACGATGCCCCCCAGCCGGTCGAGATCGAGGGGTTCGTCCGGGGTCTTGCGGCCGAATTCGTAGATCACGTCGAAGTCCCGGTCGCGGAACCAGCCGATCCAGCGGTCGCGTTCGGCCGGATCGAGGCGGATGTAGTTCTCGGAGATCTCGAGCCCGCGGATGCCCAGACCCTTCAGGAGGGGGGCCAGCGCCTCGACCTCGCCCTGCCGGTGCGCCCATTCGAAGAGGATGCCGCCCGAGAAGGTGGCGACATTCGCCTCGGCATAGGCGGCCACGATGCGCGACAAGGGCTTGCCCGGCACGAGAAGCGCGTTCATCGCATAGATCTTGGCGAAGTCGATGTAGCCGCCCGCCACCGCGAGCAGGTCTTCGACCCCGCGGATGCCGGTCCAGCCGGCGCTGTCGGGGCCGAAGTCGATCACCGCCGTCAGGCCGCGCCCGCTGCCCGTGCGCCGGGGAAGGTCGAGTGTCATCGGGCGGCCCCGCCGCGGGCGAGAGGATTGTTTCGGAGGGGGTGATCGGCGCACCAGAGGACAGGCATGAGCTTCTCTCCAACATAGTAGCTTAAGCTAATACTACACGGCAGGCCGCTTCGGCCCAACAGAAAAGAATCTCAATCTGACAGCGGCTTCGAAGACGGCGGGCGGGAGGAACCCGCGGCACGAGGGCCGGATCTGCCGCGCCGGAACCCTCTCCTGCGCCTGACAGGCATGCTCCTGCGGGCGTCCGTTCTGCGCGGGTTCAGGTGCGAGGCGGAGGGCCATCGGCCGTCCGCACATGCGGGGCCCTGGTCTCTGGAGGAAGCGCAGGACCGGCATATCCGTAGCAAGGATGGCGAGGCTGCACCAAGGCAGGAGCAATCCGGACATCGGCTCGCTTCGCAAGCCGCTGACTCCGGACGGAGCAGCCAAAGACACTCAGACGCCGGACGGTGATCTCGGAGGCGGAGGCTCGCCTCGGCCGAGAGGGTTCGCCGAAGCGGCGGGCACAGGCTTGGAGGGCGCCCTTTGGAGAGGCCGCCGGCACGGCGGGTTGAGCCTTCGGCGGGGCGGGGCCGATGCGTGAGGCTTTAAATAGTATTGATGATGCTCAAAGATAGTATTAAAGCTGCAGGCTCAGCGGGGAGGCGGGCTGGTGATGCGGGCTGACGGCGAGCGAAGGGACGATCCGCCTCGGGCGATCCTTGTCGACTGGGGAACGAGCCGGATGCGGGCCTGGATCTGGCGGGGCGGCCACGATCTCTCGCCGATGCACAGCGACGACCGCGGCATGAAGGCGCTCGGGCAGGCAGACTATCCCGCCGTTCTGGCCCGGGCGACGGCGAGCCTCGGGGCGCCTGCGGGCACGCCGGCGCTGATCTGCGGCATGGCGGGCGCGCGCGGAGGATGGCTTGAAGCGGGCTATCTTGCGGCTCCGACCGACCTCGGAGACCTCCACCGGCACGCCCGGCGGGTCGAGCTTCCGGGCCGTGACGTGCGGATCCTCCCGGGGGTGTCCTGCGGCGGGACCGCGCCGGACGTGATGCGGGGCGAGGAGACGCAGCTCGCGGGGCTTCTGGACGATCCGGGGCCGGGCCTGACCTGCCTGCCCGGCACGCATTCCAAATGGGCGCTGCGCGACGGCTCGGTGCTGACCGGATTCACCACCTTCATGACGGGCGAGCTTTACGAGGTGATCGGCCGCCACAGCATCCTCGCGCGTACGCTGGGCGAGGACTGGGACGATGCGGCGTTCCTCGAGGCGGCCGAGGAGGCGCTCGAGGCCCCGGAACTGGTCTGGCGCGCCTTCTTCGGGCTGCGGGCCTCGGCCCTGCTGGAGGAAGGGCGCCCCACCTCGGCGCGGGCGCGGCTGTCGGGCCTGCTGATCGGCGCCGAATGCGCGGCGGCGCGCCGCCTCTACGGTGCCGGGCCTGTCACGCTGGTGGCCTCGGGCGCGATGGCCCAGGCCTACGGCCGGGCGCTGGCTGTGGCAGGCTTCGCCGTCACGCTGCGCGACGGCGAGGAAATCACCTGCCGCGGACTGATCCGCGCTGCCGAAAAGATCTGGAGGGACTGAGATGGCGATGTCGCCCTGGCCGAAGCTGAAGCGCGATCTGGTCGCAATCCTGCGCGGGATCCGCCCCGAGGAGATCGAGCCGATCCTCGAGCGGCTGATCGAGGCGGGATTCGAGGCGATCGAGATCCCGCTGAACTCGCCCGATCCCTTCGTCTCCATCGAACGGGCGGCGAGGCTCGCGCCCGCGTCCGTCATGATCGGGGCGGGGACCGTCCTCACGCCTGCGGATGTGGACCGGCTCGCCGGCTGCGGCGGGCGGCTCCTCGTCAGTCCGAACGTCGACGGGGCGGTGCTGGACCGGGCGGGCGAGCTGGGCCTCGTCTCGATGCCCGGCATCATGACCCTGACCGAAGCCTTCACGGCGCTCCGCCACGGGGCCTCGGGGCTCAAGGTCTTCCCGGCGGGAGTGCTCGGCCCGGCAGGCATCGGCGCCATGCGGGCGGTGCTGCCGAAGGCCACCGTGATCGGCGCCGTGGGCGGCATCGACGAGACGAGTTTCGCCGCCTACCGGGCGGTGGGGGTTTCGGCCTTCGGGCTCGGCTCCAGCCTCTACCGGCCCGGCATGACGGCCGATGAGGTCGCGGCCCGGGCACAGTGCAGCATCGCCGCCTTCGACGCGGCCGCCACGGGCTGACCGGGCGCCGCCGCGGAGGGGTCAGCTCCCGCGGTTGGAATACATGGCTTCCATGTCGCGGCGCGCGTGCCTGAGCAGGGTCTGCATCGCGGTTCGGGCGGTCTCGGGCTGGCGCATCCGGATCGCCTCGAGCACCTTCTCGTGCATCCCGATCGCCTCGTGGAAGGACTGGCTCGCCCGGTTGGTCTTGCGGAAGCTCGCGAGCAGCGCCGCCCGGATCGCGATCCCGAACTGCGCGAAGACCCAGTTGCCGCTCGCGCGGTTCAGCGCGGTGTGGAACGCGAGATCGGCGATGCTCCAGGCCTCGTCATCGCGGCCGTCCGACTTGCGCATCGCCTCGAAGGCGCGGGTGATCTCGACCAGCGCCTCATTGTCCGCGCTGGCGGCGGCGGCGGCGGCGGCGGCCGGTTCCAGCACCTCGCGCGCCTGCATCAGCGCATCGTAGAAGGCGAAATCGTTCGGCTGGGCGAGGGCCGCGTCGAGGACGACCGGATCGAGCATGTTCCACTGGCTGCGCGGCAGGACCGTGGTGCCCGCGCGGGGCCGCGAGCGGATGAGGCCCTGCGCCACCATGTGCTGCATCGTCTCGCGCAGGGTGGTGCGGCTGACGCCGAAGCGCGCCATCAGGTCGGCCTCGCTCGGCAGGGTCTTGCCCTCGGCCAGTTCCCCCGAGACGATGGCGCTGACGAAGTCGCGCAGGCAGGTCGACATCACGCGCCGTCCCTGCCGTCCGGCCCCCTCGGTCAGCGTCATCTCCGGGTTCGTCTTCGCCTCGTCCATTGCTTCGTCTCCTCCCCGGCCTGTCGCACGTCCATCCCGGTTGCCGGTGACATCTACATGGGGTCCGGCGCCGGCGGGGATAAGGCCGGGCCGGTCAGTGGTTGTTGCGCGCGAGCGCCTTGCGGGCGAGATCGTGGAACCCGTCCGCGCCGTCAAGCACCATGCCCTGCGCAAGCTGCCCCGTCAGGTCGCGGAAGATCGCCTGCCAAGGGGTCTGGCTGGGCGGCATCGCATAGCCGCCGGCCTCGGCCAGGGCTGTCCTGCGGGCCTCCAGCTCCTCGTCCGGCAGCAGCACATCGACCCGGCCGCGGCGCAGGTCGACGCGGATCCGGTCGCCGTTGCGCAGAAGCGCGAGGCCTCCCCCCGCCGCGGCTTCGGGCGAGGCGTTGAGGATCGAGGGCGAGCCCGAGGTCCCCGACTGGCGGCCGTCGCCGATGCAGGGCACGGCCGGGATGCCGCGCTTGAGGAGATAGGCGGGCGGGCGCATGTTCACCACCTCGGCCGCGCCCGGATAGCCCAGAGGCCCCGCGCCGCGCATCACGAGCACCGCATCCTCGCCCATCCCCAGCGCCGGATCGTCGATCACGGCATGGAAATGCTCGGGTCCGTCGAAGACGAAGACCGTGCCCTCGAACGCCTCGGGGTCGTCAGGATCGGAGAGGTAGCGGGCGCGGAAGTCGGGCGAGATCACGCTCGTCTTCATGATCGCGCTGTCGAAGAGATTGCCCGACAGGTTGATGAAGCCCGCCTCGTCCTTCAGCGGTTCGACCACCGGGCGGATCACGTCGGTCTCGAGGCTGCGCATGGCGCCCGCTGAGAGGGGGGTGCCGAAGACGGTGGGCGCCTCGGGATGGGGCAGCAGATCCGCAGCCATCAGTTCGCCCAGCACGGCCGGCACGCCGCCCGCGCGGTAGAAATCCTCGCCGAGATAGGTGCCCGCGGGCTGGAGATTGACGAGAAGCGGCACCGCATGGCCGAGCCTCTGCCAGTCGTCGTTGTCGAGCGCCACGCCGGCATGACGTGCCACGGCGTTGAGGTGGATGGGCGCGTTGGTCGAGCCGCCGAGGGCCGAGCAGGCCACGACGGCATTCTCGAAGGCCTCCCGCGTCAGGATGTCGGAGGGGCGCAGATCCTCCCACACCATCTCGACGATGCGCCGGCCGGTCGCGTGCCCCATCTGCCCGCGCTCGCGGTAGGGGGCGGGGATGGCGGCGGAACCGGGCAGCTGCATGCCGAGCACCTCGGCCAGACTGTTCATGGTCGAGGCCGTGCCCATCGTGTTGCAATAGCCGACCGAGGGGGCCGAGGAGGCCACGAGCTCGTAGAAGCCCTCCTCGTCGATCTCGCCCCGCGCCAGAAGCTCGCGCGCGCGCCAGACCGCGGTGCCCGAGCCCGCGCGCTCGCCCCGGTGCCAGCCGTTCAGCATCGGGCCCACCGAATAGGCGATGGCGGGGATGTTCACCGTCGCCGCCGCCATCAGCAGCGCGGGCGTGGTCTTGTCGCAGCCGATGGTCAGCACCACCCCGTCGATCGGATAGCCGTGCAGCGCCTCGACGAGGCCGAGATAGGCGAGGTTGCGGTCGAGGCTCGCCGTCGGGCGCTTGCCCGTCTCCTGGATCGGATGGACCGGGATCTCCATCGGGATGCCGCCCGCCGCCGTGATGCCGTCGCGCACCCGCTTGGCCAGTTCCACATGGTGGCGGTTGCAGGGCGACAGGTCGCTGCCGGTCTGGGCGATGCCGATGATCGGTTTGCCGCCCTGAAGCTCGGCCCGGGTCAGGCCGTAGTTCAGATAGCGCTCGAGATAGAGCGCCGTCATCTCCGGATCGTCGGGATTGTTGAACCAGAGCCGCGAGCGCAGCTGGTCGGGGGTGATCCGGGGACGTTGGGTCATGGGGAGGTCTCTGTGGATGGGCCGCGGAAGGGTCGGGCGGGGCGTGTGTGCCCCGCCCGCGCCCGGGTCAGTAGATGGCGATGCCGGGGAAGAGGATCATCACGGCGAGGGCGAGGATCTGCAGCCCGATGAACGGCAGGAGCGCCTTGAAGATGTCGCCGAGCGAGATGTCGGGCGGGGCCACGGACTTCAGGTAGAAGGCGGCCGGGCCGAAGGGCGGCGACAGGAAGCTCACCTGCATGTTCATGCAGAAGAGCACGCCGAACCAGACCGGATCGAGCCCGAGCGACTTCACGATGGGCACGAAGATCGGCATGGTCAGAAGCGCGATCCCCACCCAGTCGAGGAAGGCCCCGAGCACGAAGAGGATAGCCATCATCAGCAGGATGATCACCGTCGGATTGTCCGACACGCCGGTGATGAGGCCCGAGACGAAGCTGATGCCGCCCATCAGGTTGTAGACGCCCACGAGCGCGGTGGCGCCGATGCCGATCCAGACGATCATGCCCACGGTGGCCAGCGTCTGCATCGCGCTGTCGCGCAGGAAGGCCCAGCTGAACTCGCCCCGGATCAGCGCCGAGAGCGCAACACCCCCCACGCCCACGGCCGAGGCTTCGGTCACCGAGGCGATGCCGCCGTAGATCGAGCCCAGCACGAAGACCACCACCATGATCGGCAGGATCAGGCCCTTGAGGAGGCGCAGCTTCTCGGCCGTGGGGATCGTCTCGACCACCGGCGGCGGCGCCACGCCCGGCTTGAAGTAGGACATGACGAGCACATAGACGACATAGAAGCCCGCCAGCATGACGCCCGGGATGAAGGCTGCCGAGAACAGCGACCCGATCGAGACGTTGGCGGTCAGCCCGTACATGATGAGCACGATCGAGGGCGGGATCATGGCGCCGAGCGAGCCGCCCGCGCAAACCACGCCGATGGCGAGGTTCTTGTCGTAGCCGAGCCGCAGCATCTGCGGCAGCGCCAGAAGGCCCAGCAGCACGATCTCGCCGCCGATGATGCCCGACATGGCCGCGAGGATCACCGAGACGAAGATCGTCTGGACCGCGACACCGCCGCGGATCCGTCCGCCGATCAGCTTCATCGCGTCGAACAGGTCGCGCGCGACGCCGGAGCGGTCAAGCATCGCCGCCATCAGCACGAACATCGGCACCGAGACGAAGATGAAGTTGTTGACGAAGGTGTAGATGCGGCTGGTGATGAGGCCCACGGCCATCGGCCCGTATCCCACGAGGGCGAAGATCAGCGCGACAAGCAGGGTCACGAAGGCCAGCGGCATGCCGGTCAGCAGCAGCACGACCATCGTGCCGAACATGATCAGCGTCGAGGGGCCGATGCCGAGGGCGGCAAGATCGACGAGCGCGTTCATGACTTGTCCCCGGTGCGGTGGGAGCCGGACCGGCGGAGCTGGTTCCAGGCGAAGAGGGCGAATTGCACGGTCATCACGATCATGACCACGAAGAGGAAGATCTTGGTCCAGGCGGGGATCGCCGGGTTCCAGGCGCTGCCGGAGCGTTCCAGCCGGATCTCGCCCGAGGGGGCCCAGACCGACTTGGCCACCATCAGCCAGGCGGCCCAGGCGAAGAAGCCCGAGGCGACCATGCTGGCGGTCGAGATGAAGACATCGAGCCAGCGGCGCGCCGGAGCGGGCATCAGGTCATAGAGCAGCACCACCCGGATGTGGCTGTCGCGCGAGGCGCAATAGAGCCCGCCGAAGAGGAAGGCGAGCGCGCAGAGGAAGGTCGAGGCCTCGTGCGCCCAGATCGTCGGGCGGTTGAGGACATAGCGCAGGAACACCTCCATCAGCAGCATCAGCGCGGCGATCACGATGCCGGCGGCGAAGAGGAATCCGAGGCGTTCGACGAGCCGGCCCACGACGCCCGCCTCCTGCGGGACGCCGAGCGGGGTCTCGACGGGCAGCTCCTGGACATGGTGTCCGGTCTGGTCTTGGGGATGTGTCATGGGGGTCTCCCGAGCCTTGAGCGCGACCGGAGGGCATCCCCGATCGCAGGCGTCACCGGTCCGGCCGGCGCGGGATCCGCGCCGGCCGGGCGCCGTCTCACTCGGCCATCAGGCCCTTGTCCGTCAGATGGGCCACGAGCGTGTCATAGACCTTCTGCGCCATCTCGGACTGGCTGGCGACCTTCTCCCACTCGCCGCGGGCGATGCCCCGGAACTTGGCGCGTTCCTCGTCCGACCAGTCGTGGACCGTGATCTTGCCGCCGGCCTTGGCGGCCTCGACGGCCTCGAGATCGCGCTGGTGCAGCGTGTCGATCTGGGTCTGCTGGAAGATCTTCTGCGCCTCGGTGATCTTGGCCTGCAGCTCGGGCGTCAGCGCGTCCCACTTCTGCTTGTTCATCGACACTTCGACGAGCGGCAGCGAGTGGAAGCCCGGATAGACCGGATGCGGCGCGATATCGTTCATCCCGGTGTCCTGGTTGACCGAGAAGACCGAATAATCGGCCGCGTCGATCACGCCCTTGTCGAGCGAGGTATAGACCTCGGACGAGGGCAGGTTGACCGGGTTCGCGCCCGCGGCGGCGAAGACGTTGGCGATCAGCCCCTCGGGCGAGCGGACCTTCACGCCCTTCAGATCCTCCACCGTGTCGAGCGGCACCTTCGAGACGAAAGCCTCGAGGCCCGGGGTCGAGACGCCGATGAACTGGAGCCCGTAGGGGTTGATGAGCTCGTTCATCAGCTCCTTGCCGCCGCCGTTCTCGACGAAATCGATCATCTGCGCCGGGTCCGCCCAGGCGCCGACCGGGTTCGCGATCAGGCCGAAGGCCGGGTCGCGGCCGGCGAAATAGGAGGTGTCGGTGATATGGCCGTCGATCAGCCCGGCCTGGATCGCGTCGGGCGTCTCCTTGTAGTCGACGATGGTGCCGACCGGCATGAGCTCGATCGTGACCTCGCCGTTGGTCAGCTCCTTCACCTTGTCGGCGAAGACATGCTGCAGCTCGAAGTTCGGGTTGCCCGCCGGGTCCGAGGACTGGAAGCGGAAATGGTGCTCCTGCGCCATTGCGGCCGAGCCGGCGGCGAGGGCTGCAACCAGCGCGACGGCGGTTGAAGTCAGGTAATTCATCAGGTCTCCTCCCTTTCTGAATGCTCTTCTGAGCTGTGGCCCGTCCCCGTCACGGGGGCGGGAAAGCGATCTGCACCTTCATCGCCCGGCTCTTGTCCGAGGCAAGCGCGAAGGCGTCCGCGGCCTCTGCCACGGGCAGCACCCGGGTGAGCAGCGGCGACACATCGATGCGGCCCGACGCGATGGCCCGGGCGGCGGTGGCGAACTCCGCGTCGAAGCGGAAGCTGCCCTGCAGGCGGATCTCGCGGGCGACGAGCGCGGTCACGGGCAGCGGGACCTCGGGGCCGAGGCCCACGGCGACCAGAAGGCCCTGCGGGCGCAGCACCCGGAGGGCCGCCAGAAGCGCGGGCGGGGCGCCCGAACATTCGAACACCACGTCGATCCGGCCCTTGCCTTCCGCGAACGGATCGAGCGCCTCGGGCTCGGCCGCAAGGTCGAGCACCCTGTCCGCGCCCACCGCGCGGGCGGCCGCGAGCACGGGCGCCGCGATGTCGGAGGCCACGATCTCCTCGGCCCCGGCCGCGCGGGCGGCGAGGATGGTCAGGCAGCCGATCGGGCCGCAGCCCGACACCAGCACCCGCTTGCCGATCAGGCTGCCCGCGCCCGCCACGGCATGGAGGCAGACGGCCAGCGGCTCCGACATGGCGGCGAGCGCGAGATCGGTCTCCGCGGGCAGGCGCACGGC
Organism: Cereibacter johrii; assembly: GCF_001720585.1. Taxonomy (GTDB): domain Bacteria; phylum Pseudomonadota; class Alphaproteobacteria; order Rhodobacterales; family Rhodobacteraceae; genus Cereibacter_A; species Cereibacter_A johrii. The sequence goes on from NZ_MABH01000160.1 coordinate 19,948, forward strand.
CTGCGCGGCGGGCAGCGTCACCGCCGCGCGAAAGAGGCCCTGCTCGTGCGGAAAGCGCATGGCCGATCCGTTGAAGCGCATGTCGAGACAATGGTGCGCGAGGCCGCGCCGGCAATAGTCGCAGCTTCCGCAGGGCCGCGAGGGATTGACCGCCACGCGGTCGCCCTCGCAAAGATTGGTCACGCCCGCGCCGAGCGCCGTCACGATGCCCGAGACCTCGTGGCCGAGCGCCATCGGCTCGCGCAGCCGCACGGTGCCGAAGCCGCCGTGGTGATAGTAATGCAGATCCGAGCCGCAGATCCCGCCGTGGCTGACCGCGACGCGCACCTCGCCGGGGCCGGGATCGGCCGCCGCGGCGATCTCGTCGAGCCGCAGGTCGTGGGGGGCGTGGAGGACGAGCGCCTTCATCACAGCACCGAGATCATGCCGCCGTCGGCATAGATGATCTGGCCCGAGACATAGTTCGAGGCGTCGGACGCGAGATAGATCGCGGTGCCGGCCAGCTCCTCGGGCAGACCCCAGCGGCGCATCGGCGTGCGGGCCTTGACCCAGCCGTCGAACTCGGGATTGGCCAGCAGCGCCTCGTTCATGTCGGTGACCATGTAGCCCGGGCCGATGGCGTTCGACTGGATGCCCTTCTCGCCCCATTCGGCCGCCATGGCCTTGGTCAGCATCTTGATGCCGCCCTTGGCCACCGTATAGGGCGCGACCGTCGCGCGGGCGAGCTCGGAGGTCAGCGAGCCGATGTTGATGATCTTGCCGCGGCCGCGCGCGGCCATGCGCCGCGCCGCCTCGCGCCCGATCACGAAAGAGGCGGTCAGGTTGATGTCGATCACCCGCTGCCAGTCGGCGGTGTCGAGCTCGAGCATCGGCTTGCGGAACTGGATGCCCGCATTGTTCATCAGGATGTCGACCTCGATGCCCTCGGCGTCGAGCCTTTCGAAGGCGGCCTTGATCGCGGCCTCGTCCGCCACGTCGAAGGCGGCGGTCAGCACGTCGAAGCCTTCGGCCCGCATCTCGGCCGCGGCCTCCTCCAGCCGCGCCGCATTGACGCCGTTCAGGATCACCCGCGCGCCGGCGCCGGCCAGGCCTTCGGCGAAGGCGCGGCCCAGCCCGCGCGAGGAGCCGGTGATGAGCGCCGTGCGCCCGGTCAGATCGAAGAGTTTCAGCGACATTCAGGCGGCCTCGGACAGACGGTGGGAAAGGTCGGAACGGTCGAAGAACTGCGGCACGAGCTCGGTCCCGAGCCCGGGGCCTTCCATCGGATAGACAAAGCCGCCCTCGATCCGCGGCACTTCGGTGACCAGCTCGCGGTACCAGCCTTTGTAGAAGGCGCGCACCGATTCCTGGATCAGCGTGTTGGGCTGGCTGATCGACATGTGGATGGCTGCGGCAAAGCCCACCGGGCCGATGCAGTCATGCGGCGCGAAGGGGCGGTGGTAGGTGTCGGCCATGGCCGCGATCTTGCGGCCCTCGGTCAGCCCGCCGGTCCAGCAGAGATCCGCCATCACCACATGGGTGGCATCCCGGTCGAGATACTCCTTGTAGGCAAAGCGCGAGCCCAGCGTCTCGGAGGCGCAGGTCCAGGTCGTGGTCGAGCGCGCGAACTCGGCCAGCGCCTGCGGCGAATTCATGCGGATCGCATCCTCGAACCAGCGCGGCTGGTAGGGCTCGAGCGCCCGGGCGATGTCCATGGCGACCGGCAGGTTCCAGAGGCTGTGCATCTCGACCATGATCTCCATCCGGTCGCCCACCGCCTTGCGGATCAGCTCGAAGGGACGGATCGCGGTCTTCATCTGCTCGGCCGTGATGAACATGCCCTTGTTCTCGATCGCCGCCGGATCGAAGGGCCAGATCTTCATGGCGGTGATGCCGTTCGAGAGCAGATCCTCGGCAAGCTCCCCCGCGCGGGTCATGAAGGCGTCGAGATCCTCGTGGGGCGAGGGCGCCTCGGCCCCTCCCGCGGCGAGGTTCCAGGTGTCGACCGGCTTGATCTTGTTCGTCCGCACATAGCGGGTGCCGGCGCAGGTGTTGTAGATCCGCATCCGGTCCCAGCTCTGGCCGCCGAGCATCATGTGCACGGGCTGGCCCGCCACCTTGCCGAAGATGTCCCACAGCGCGATATCCACCGCCGAGGCCGCGCGATATTCCACCCCGGTCGAGGCCTGCGCATTGGGCAGCGACACCATCTCCTTGTGCAGGAGCTCGATGTTCAGCGGGTTCTGCCCCAGCAGGCGGACGGCGAGCGTATTGTGGATATGGGCCTCGCAGGCCTCGGCGCCGTAGAAGGTCTCGCCCAGCCCCGTGACGCCCGCGTCGGTCTCGACATGGACCCACAGAACGTTCGCGAATTCCTCGACCCGGTAGGTCCTGATCGCGGTGATCTTCATCCGTCCTCCTCCGGAACGGCCCCTCCGGCCGTCCATCCTCCCCGAAGCCCGCAACGCAGGCCTGTCTCCACCAGCGGGGGCACCTGGCCTCTGCCGGCAGTCTTCGTCTTCTAGGCCGTCACCCGACAGTCGCGCCGAGGCCGGTCAGCCCGTGCCTGAGGCCTCCGCACGTCGAACCCGCCGCCCGGTGCCGGGGGGTGCGGCCTCACCATTCCGCCACCGACCCGTCCGCGTGGCGCCAGAGCGGGTTGCGCCAGCGGTGGCCGGTCTCGGCAGCCCGAAGGACGGCGGCCTCGTCGATCTCGATGCCGAGGCCGGGCCCCGTCGGGATCTCGACCGCGCCGGCCTCGTAGCGGAACACCGACGGGTCCACGAGATAATCCAGCAGGTCGCTTCCGGCGTTGTAGTGGATGCCCAGGCTCTGCTCCTGGATGAAGGCATTGTGCGAGACCGCATCGACCTGCAGGCAGGCCGCCAGCGCGATGGGTCCGAGCGGGCAGTGGAAGGCCACGCCGATGTCGTAGGCCTCGGCCATTGCCGCGATCTTGCGGCATTCGGTGATGCCGCCCGCGTGGCTGAGGTCGGGCTGGATGATGTCGACGCAGCGCGTCTCGAACACGCGCTTGAAATCCCAGCGGGAATAGAGCCGCTCGCCCAGAGCGATCGGTGTCGAGGTGCCGCGGGTGATCTCGGGCAGGGCCTCGAGATTCTCCGACAGCACCGGCTCTTCGATGAACATCAGCCGGAAGGGATCGAGGGCATGGATGAGCACCTTGGCCATCGGCTTCTGCACCCGGCCGTGGAAGTCGACGCCGATCCCCACATGCGGCCCGACCGCATCGCGCACGGCGCCGATGGTCTCCACGATCCGGTCGATCTTGTCGTGCCCGTCGACGATCTGCAGCTCTTCCGCCCCGTTCAGCTTGATCGCGGTGAAGCCGCGGGCCACGGCCTCGCGCGCGCCCTGGGCCACATCCTCGGGGCGATCCCCGCCGATCCAGGAATAGACCCGGATCCGGTCGCGGCAGGCGCCGCCCAGCATCTGATGCACCGGCAGGCCCGCCGCGCGGCCCTTGATGTCCCACAGCGCCTGATCGATGCCCGCCAGCGCGCTCATCAGCACGGGACCGCCCCGGTAGAAGCCGCCGCGGTAGAGCACCTGCCAGTGGTCCTCGATCCTGAGCGGGTCCTGCCCGATCAGATAGTCGGCCATCTCGTGCACCGCGGCCTCGACCGTCAGCGCCTTGCCCTCGACCACCGGCTCGCCCCAGCCGACGATCCCCTCATCGGTCTCGATCTTCAGGAACAGCCAGCGCGGCGGCACGATGAAGGTCTTGAGCGCGGTGATCTTCATGATGGCGACTTCCTCCGGCGAACCCGGACGGTCGCCTCCTCCTGCGCAAAACTAATAGTATTAATTGCGATAGTAAATAGCAGAATTTCGCAGGTGAGGAGGTGAGGAGGTGAGGAGGTGAGGAGGTGAGGAGGTGAGGAGGTGAGGAGAGTGAGGAGGTGAGGAGGCAAGCAGGCAAGCAGGTGGGCGGCCACGGGAGCGGTCGGCGGCGGCCGCGACGGTGTGGGTATGACAGCGCGCGCCCTCCGCATCCGGCACGGATGACGGACGGACATCGGTGTGCAGGAGGCCGGGACCTCCCGTTGGTTCTGGCGAGCGGGTGAAGGCCGGCATACGTCGGACGATCCGCGCGTGCGACGTCAGGCCGGCCGCTGCCTTGTCGCCCGGGACCTCCCGTTGGTTCTGACGAGCGGGTGAAGGCTGGCGTGCGTCGGACGATCCGCGCGTGCGACGTCAGACCGGCCGCCTTGTCGCCCGGGACCACGGTCGCAGCGGTGCGGCCTTGCGAGGGGCTTGGTCGCACGAGACGGCCAGAGTTGCCCCGTCTCTGGGCAGATGGGCGCAGGATGTCGGTCCGGGCCTTCCCACCGGCGCTGTCGGGCGTCCGGGGTCTGGCGGTGTTGCGGGGAGAGAGAGGACCCAAGGGACTGTAAGGGGGCGGCATGAGCTTGGGCGTCGGACCGACTCAGAAGCCCGAACCGCTGCGCCGTTACCCACAGGGGTCGCCATGCCGCTTGCGGAGTGGCGCCACCGCTTCGGGATCCCCTGTGTCGGAGCGGCAGTGCCAGGTCCGCTCCGGTTCTTCGGGCCTCAGAACACCGGGGCGGTGGGCGGCCGCTTGCCGTCCTGCACCTGCATGTTCACCTCGTAATCGAGCGGGCGGGTGGTGATGACCCGCAGGCGCCCGTCGGAGATGCTGATGGAGTAGAGGCCGGCCGTCGCGCCCTTGGGGGGGATGCAGGAGGCCGTCTCGCCGACGCGCCGCGTGTTCGTGTCGACGGTTCTGAACCGGCTGTTCGCGTAATCGATGTTGGCCTTCGTCATGCGTGCGGTTCCGATCGCTCGGCCGAAGCCTGCCTCGCTGTCCTTCACGCAGGCTCCGTGATTGCCGACCTTCCGGCTCGTCACATCGTCATAGTGACAGGACCCGTCCGCCGCCTTGCTCCACATCTTGTGGGCATAATGGAATACGCCATTCTCGTATTTGATGAAGGCGAGCGCGAGGCACTGGTAATGGCCGCCGATCCGCCGGGTGGCCTTGCTCACCGTCCTCACCTCCCCGTAATAGACGGGATCTCCGGGATCGGTCGCCCAGAACTTGAGGCGCGCGGCGATGGCATCCGGATCGGTGATCGTCTCGGCGCCCGCCGTCGTCGCGCCGAGGGCCAGCAGGGTCAGTGCCACTTTCAGTCTGAACATTGCGTCCTCCATCGCATGACTGCCAGATCTGTGCTCGAGTGAGGTGTCGTGAACTTCGGGATCAGGGCGCAGGCCGGCGCGATCCGGGATCCCGCCTTGTCTAGAACGCCGAGAATCTGCGGCGCCAATCGGGCCGTGTCATGCGGACATCCTCTGCCCTGATGTCGGATGGCGCGGTCGGGCCGAGGTTGCGCACGAGAACGTCCCAGAGGGTCCCCGTCGCCTCGATGACCTCGAGCCCGTAGCCGGTGAATGTCTCCTTGCAATAGACCTGCCTGGACAGGAGCGGATTGTTGAGCGCCTGGGAGAAGGCATCGAGCGCCACCATGGCGCCGAGGAGCGGCGGCATCGGCGTGTTCAGACCGGCATCCTCGGCGAAGAGTCCGACATAGAAGTCGACCGCCTCGGGCGTCCCGTAGAGCGCCCGGAGCTCCTCCTGCCGCGCCCGGTCGCCGGTCATGCAGTCGAAATCGTCGACGGGGTTCATGCCCATCGCTTGGCGATAGGCATTGTAGCCCGGCAGCCGGCGCGCCCGGTTCTGCTCGATGGCCCGGGATTCCACCGTGAGCCGGTTCTCGAGATAGATCGCGGTATTGTGCAGCCCGAGGCGGGCGGCCGGTGTCTGGCCGGCCCATTTGAACGCCTTCGCGAGCCCCGCCTCGATGAGCTTCCTGTTGTCGAGCAGGATGGCGGCGGTATCCATCCGCTCCCCGTCCCACAGCATCGTCTCCGGCACCAGCGAATGCCAGCGATAGAGCAGGGAGAATTCGACCGTCATCCAGTTCGGCTTGTTCCAAGGGGCGTTCCAGGCCACCCGCGGATCGGCACGGAGCCGGAAACAGGCCGAGGAGATGTGATTGATATATTCCTCGATCACGATCTTGATGAAGAGAACGATCACGATGTTGCGCGCCGTCTCGAATATGCGGGTGTCGTCCCAGCCGGGGTTGCGCCGCTCCAGTTCGGCGGCAAGGCGGTTGTGCTCTCGCAGAAACAGCGTGTTCAGCATCGCGACGAGCGCGGTCGAGTTCACGCGGTCGCCGCCCACCGCAAAGAGCCTGCGCCGCGAATGCTCGCCCGCGGCCCAGGGCGGATCGGCATTCATCCCGAGCGGCAGGTCGAGCAGGGCCGTGCCGTGGGCATCCGCGAAATCGGCGGCAATGTCGCTGGTGCCGGTCCGGTAGAGATCCGGCGGAAACTCCTCGTCCCCGATCCACTGCGACTTCAGGCGGCCCTTTCCGCGGCCCTGATCCGGGGCCGCCCTCAGCGCCAGGGTCTGGGCGGGGGTGCGGCCGTAGAGCGGTGACAGGTCGATGTCGTGATTGGATGTGGTCCTTGCACGATCGGTGCTGCTGGTGCGCAGGAAGCCATCGGTGAGATATTGCGCGAAGATCGGGAACAGCAGCGTCGACTTGGGGCATTGCTGCTGCGGTCCCTGCGGCGCGAAGAGCGCGGTGGTCTCCGCGAGCGAGGGGCCGTCCCGCGCGGCTGCGGGCAGGGGCGGTATCATCCGGCCGAGATAGGTCCGGTCGGTGAGGGAACTCCAGGAGGTGTAGTCCCCGAGCGTGCTCATGGCATGGGGACGGAAGGCGGCGGTGTTGCAGGCGGTGTTGATGATGAGGCGATTGACCAGCCGGGCGAGCGGGGGAACCCGTTCGACCGTGCGCCAGACCGGCGCGAAATTCTGCAGCAGGAAGACCCGCAGGCGAGGGACGAGCTTGTCCCGGCGCTTGCTCCGCATCGCGGCGGTCAAGCTGTCGGCTCCGCCGTGCGCGACCTCGCGGCCGGCGCGGCATCTGCGGCAGGGTCTTCCCTGCTCCATGTCACGGTGAGGTGCTCGGGGAATGGGCCCCCGGCGAAGTCGATCAGGCCGGCCCCGCCCGCGGCGCGGGCAAGGCCCGGCAACCGCAGGATCTGACGGACGGCCTCGGGGATCGACACCCGGGCCACATGGCCGCCCAGGCACTCGTGATGCCCCATGCCGAAATGCAGGTAGGAGTTGGCCAGCCGGGTCGCGTCGAAACGTTCCGGATCGGGCATCAGCGCGGGGTCGAACATGGCAGAGCCGGTGCAGACCGCAAGGACGGTGCCCGCCTTGGCCGCCGTCGCATAGGAAGTTCCTTCCCCCAGCACGCGGTCCTGTTCGAGATGGCGGAACTGGATGGTCGTGATCGGATTGAAGCGAAGGGCCTCGAAGACATGGGCGTCGAAGCCGGCGACGTCTCCCTCGGCATCGGCGGCGAGGGCCGCCGCGCGCCAGTCGTCGTGGGCGAGGAACTGATCGACGATCTGTACGATGGCCTGCGAGCTCGTTTCGATCGCGCCGACGAGCAGTCCGCAGACATTGCTCAGCACGCGGTCGGCGGACAGGCCCGTCGCCGGCAGGCTGCTGATCTCGATGAGCCGGCTCACCGTGTCGTCGCCGCCGGAGGACCCGGCCGCCCGCTTCCCGGCCAGAAACGGGTCCAGCCAGGCCCGCATCTCTGCGCCGGCCTCGTGGCAGCGCGCCAGCACGTCGCCGTCGAAGGGCGCATTGCGGAACATGCCGTGCTGGGTCGCGAAGGACCAGCGCAGCATCGCCTCGGCCGGCGCATCGAAGCCGAAGAAGCGCTGGACGATCGCAAGCGGCACGGCGCGTGCGATGGCCGGCACGATGTCGAGGCTCGGCGTGGCGACGCCCGCTTCGGAGGCGCGCGCGATGGCGGCCCGGCTCACCTCTCCGGCGAGCGCCCGCGCGCGGGGAAGGTCCTCCCAGCGCAGAAGGGCCTGCATCAGGCCTTTCTCCTGCCAATTGATGTGGGTCTCGTCGCGGGCCAGCATGAACGGGCCCACGGACGGATCCATGGAGCGGCGATTGGCGCGCACCGAATAGAGGGAGGGCTGGGCGAGGATCGCCAGCACATCCGTTGCGCGGGTGATCATGGTGAAGGCAGAGGTGGGAAGGATCGGCCGGTTGGCGCGCAACTCCGCGTACATGCCTGACCAATCGGAGCGCAACCATCTGATGACCACGCCGACCTCTGCCGGCGGACTGTCTGCGGTTGCGTCGAACTCGGCAAGAAACGTCATGCGTCACTCCCGATGTCAGCTTTCGCCAGAACCCGAGGATACCATGTTCGGCAGGCAATGACACGAAGATGTTCGAGGATCGGGTCGGCCTCTCGGCCTCTTTCGAGCGCTGTCCCTCGACGGCTGCAGGAGGAGGCAAAGCCGGATGACCCGACAGGGGATCGGCGACAAAGAGGTATCCGGGCCGCCACATTTCCGAGAGACGTCGCACCGAAGCCGGAGATGGCAACCGGTGCCGACCGGTCGGTGCTGCCGCAGGGAGAGCCGGTAGCCGCTGTGCAGAAGGCGCCTGAGGGGCCCTCCGCGCGAGCATCCTGTCGGGGTTTTCCACCTTCCGTTGCGAATCCTGCGTTTTCCGCATATTCTTCTCGGATTGGCTAGGAGGACGAGGCATGCGCGCTTTCATCCTGACCCTGATCTCCGTTTATCTGCTGGCGGGTGCCGTTCATTCCCAGACCGCCTGCAATCCTGCCGTCCAGCAGTGCCGCTGAGTCCTCCGCGAGGCGACTGAGAGGCAAACATGTCCAGTGTCGTGGCGCTGCTTGTCGGGGCAGCGGTGGTCGTCCTTTTCTCTTACGACCGGTTCAATCGCGCGAGCTACGAGACGGGGCGGCAGCTCGAACGTCTGGTCGATCTGCTGACGCCCGAGAAGCTGCGCGCCCGCCGGATCATCCTGCGCGCCTATTTCTTCTATGCGCTGGCGATGCTCGCGATCTATTTCTTCCTCTGCGCCTATGCCGAGTTGCTGCCGCAGCTGGGCGCGACCGGGCTTCCCGCACCCGAGACCGCGAGCCCGCTTCCGGGCAGCGACGGCGCGGCGGGCGCGCTGGGCATCGATCCCGCCACGTCGCTGACCATCGCGCTGATCATGGTGGGGCTGGCCCCGAGCTTTCCGGTGCTGCAACGGTTCGAGATCTGGATCCGGCTGATCGGGCACAGTCTGGCCGGGATCCCGACCCGCATCGTCGAATGGGCCGACGAGCTCAGCCGCCACACGCTCGAGCTTGAACCCGAGCGGGACAATACCCTCATGATCCCGAGGAACGATTGGGAGCGGATGCGACGCTACGAGCGGGCGGCACGGGATCATGTGCCCGAGCCGGACGACTTCCGCAGCGACATGGCGCTGATCCTCGCCACATCGTCCTGGCTGTTCGGACGCCGGATCAAGCTCGACAATCCCGCCGTCCGCGAGCGGTTCGATGCGGTGGAGACGGCGCTGCGCCGGCGCAAGGACGCGCTGCTTCTCGACCTCGACGAACAGGCGCTCGAGATCGAGCGGGGGCAGCCCGATGATGCGGCAGAGGAGGCCAAGGGCCCCACCGTGTCGCGCGCCGTCACCTGGGCGCGGCTGGCGAAAGACGCCGATCAACTGGCCTATGACATCTGCATCCTGCTCGCGCTTTACGTCGAGCATGATGTCATCACGCTCACGGCGCAGCCGGACCCGCCGCCCGCGACCGGCCAGGAGGAGAAGGGCGAGGCGCGCCGGCTGGTGCGCCAGCAGGAGCTGGCGCGCGCCCGGCTGAACGCCTTCCTGACCTCGGGGCTGGGCGACGCACCTTTGGCGAAGGGGCCACGGTCGCTGGTGCTGCTGCCGTGGCTGTGGACGACCGGCCTCGTCGCGATCGTGGCGCTCTGCTGGAGCATCTTCCCCGGCAGATACGAATACGAGATGCAGCAGGGAGAGTGGGCGAGCGCCGCCTTCCGCGCCTTCACCTACCTGACATCGGCCCTCATGACCTATGCGGTGCCGATGATCCTCGCGCTGGCCCTGCGCGACGCGGCGCGGTTTGCGGGCCGCTGGAACAACCTCTGGACCTCGCACTGGACCGTCAGCCTGCCTCAGGCCGTCATCCTCGCGGGCCTGAGCTGGCTGATCGCGCTGGCTTGCTTCCTGGGCCTCGTGCTCTGGACGGCGGCGATCAGCAAGGGCTGGGCGCAATCCCAGAATGCGGCGTTCGAGACGCTGAAGCTGTCGCTGCTCTACAACGGTCCCACGGCCCTGCGCGGCGCGGTGCTCGCCCTCATGGTCCTGCTCTTGATCGACGCGCGGGACGCCACCCTGCATCCGGTCTCGATCCTGCGCAGCTTCGCCTGGGCCGGCGCGGGCGCGCTGGTCATGGCGCTCGCCGGCGGGGCCACGCGCACGGTCTCGAGCCTCGCCATGCTCGGCCGGTCGGGGCGCGCGGGGCTCGATGCCGTCGATCTCGGCTTGATCTGTTATGCGATGATCCAGAGCCTGCTGATCGGTGCCCTCGTGCTGTTCTGCCTCTCGGAGGCTCTGCGCCAGCGGCAGCAGGCCGAGCAGCTGCACCGGCACCGGATCCTCGGCACGCATCGGAGCCGGGCGGCGTGGAGCTGATGCGCCTTCTCTTCCTCCTGCCGCTGCTCGCCGTCGCGAGCTTGGGCGCTGCGGCCCGGGGCGACGCCCAGACCGACCTCCGCCTCGCGGTGCGCGCCGATGTCCCGCCCTTCGTCTGGAAGGACGCGGACAGCGGCGAGTTCAACGGCTTCTTCTGGGACATCTGCACGGCGGCGGTCATCCGTGCCGGCTACCGGGTCGGGCAACCCGTCGAGATCTCCGCCGACCGGCGCGCGGCCTTCCTCGCCACCGGAGAGGGCGGCTTCGACATCCTGTGCGATCCGGTCACGATCACGCTCGCCCGGCTGCGCGCCCTGAACGACCGGGCGCCGAACCTCCAGTTCTCGCCGATCCTCTTCTTCGCGGCCGGGTCGTCGGCGATGCGCGGGGGGCGCGGCATCCGTTGGCTCGACGAGGAGGTGGCCGAGCAGAAGCCGTGCGAGGCCTTCATCCGAGAGGCGGAAGGCGCGGCCGAGGAGGGCGCCGCCACGGACTGGTGGCCGCCGCGCTTCACGCCGCAGATCCTGAAGGGCATGCAGATCTGGGGCGTCGTGCGGGGCACCACCACGGAGCGGACGGTGCGCAGGGCCGCGGAAGCCGAGACGGGCACCCGGATCTGCCTGCGCGACTTCGAGAGCCACGCCGCGCTGGTGCAGGCCTTCTGCACAGGCTCCGTCTTCCGCTACTTCGGCGACATCGACATCGTGCGCGCCTCGATCCGGACCTGGGAGAAGAGCACGGGGCAAGATTGCACGGCGGATCTCGCACCGGCGGGGCCGGGTGTGGTGCCGGTCGCCGACAGCTACGAGCCCTATGCGCTCGTGGTGGCGCAGACGCCCGCCCACCCCAACCTGCCGAGCCAGATCGCCCTCGAACTCTACGGCATGTTCAGCGACGGCACGATCGACCGGCTCTATGCCGGCCATTTCCGAAGCGTCGAGCCGATCGAGGATCTGCGCACCCTCTTCCGGATCAACGCCGTGCCCGCAGGCTGCAACTGCGATGAGGCCGCGACCGGGGCGGGCGGGCGCTAGGGCGCGGGTGCGAGGCCCGCGGGCCTTCGCGCAGAAGGAGTCCCATCGCGGATCCCTTGCCTTGAAGGGGCCGCAGGACGAAGCCCGCAGGCCCCCTTCTCACACGAGGCCTGTCCGCCGATGGCGTTCAGGCGCGGGCGGCGCCCCATTCCGCCTGCCAGCGGGCGAGGTTGGCGGCCTTGACGGGCCCGAACCCCCGCACCGTCAGGACGGCGGCGGCCTCCTGCGTGGCGGCCGGCAGATCCTCGGGCGTCAGTGCCGCCAGCAGATCCTCCATGCGCCCGATGTAGCGTTCGCGCAGGGCCCTTTCGGCCCGGCGCTCGTGGCTTTGGCCGAAAGGGTCGAACGGCGTGCCGCGCAGCCGTTTCATCCGGGCGAGTAGGCGGAAGCCGTGCCGCATCCAAGGCCCGAAGCGGAGCTTTGCGGGGCGGCCGGTGCGCGCGTCGGTCCGGCCGAGGAACGGCGGCGACAGATGGTAGACGAGCCTGTAGTCGCCCTCGAACTCGCGGGCGACCGAGGCGCCGAAGGCCGGGTCGATATGCAGCCGCGCGACCTCGTATTCGTCCTTCCAGGCCATGACGTGGTGGGTTCCGCGCATCAGCGCCCGCAGGAACTCCTCGGCGCCCGTCCAGCCCTGCACCCGGGCCGCGGCCCTGTCCACGAGGCGCCCGAAGCGCGCGGCATAGGACGCGTCCTGCCACTCGGTCAGATGGCGCACGAGCCGGTCGCGCAGCTCGGCCACCGTGGGCTCGGCGGCCGGAGGCGCGGGCGCGAAGGCCTCGGGCCGGGCGGCAAGCAGGCGCCCGGCGCGGAAGGCCGACAGGTTGCGCTCTGCCGCGCCGCCGTTCAATTGGATCGCCTGGAGGATCGCGCCCTCGGACAGGGGGATCAGGCCGAGCTGAAAGGCATGGCCGGTGAGCAGGATGTTCGCCGCGATGGCGTCTCCGAAATGGCGCAGCGCGAGCTCGGTGGCGGGCACCGTCTCCAGACCCGCGCCCGCCCGGCTGCGGAGCTGATCCATCGCCCGCCCGTCCTTCAGTGGCGCCGTGGAATGGCGCACGAAGCCCGCGGTGGGCGTGACGTGACGGTCGGCCACGACGCGCGTCCGGCCCGGATCGATGCAGGCCAGCCCCTTCGGAGCCGCCGCCGCGACGCTGTCGAAGGCGAGGACGGCATCGGCCTCGGCCAGTCCGATCCGGGGGGCGTGCAGCGCCCCGGCGTCGGTCGCGAAACGCAGATGCGCCATGACCGCGCCGTTCTTCTGCGCGAGCCCGGTCTGGTTCAGCACCTGCACCGCCAGCCCGTCGAGATGGGCGGCCTGCGCGAGGATGGCCGAGACGGTGATGACCCCGGTGCCGCCGATCCCGGCCAGAAGCAGCGCCTGCGCGGGCCCGGCCGTCGCGGCCGCGGGCGGGGGGAGGTCTTGCCCGAGATCGCCGGGCAGGGGGGCCAGCTGCGGCCGGCGCTGGCCGCCCTCGATGGTGACGAAGCTCGGGCAGAACCCCTTGAGGCAGGAGAGATCGGCGTTGCAGGCCGACAGATTCACCTGCCGCTTGCGGCCGAGATCGGTCTCCAGCGGCTCGATGGCGATGCAGTTCGACTGCACCGAGCAGTCGCCGCAGCCTTCGCAGACACCGGGATGGATCATCACCTGCGCTGCGGGCCTGGGATGGCTGCCCCGCTTGCGGCGGCGGCGCTTCTCGGCGGCGCAGACCTGATCGTAGATGATGCAGGTGACGCCCTCGACCTCGCGCAGGCGGATCTGCTCGGCCTGCAGACGGTCGCGGTGCAGCACCTTCACTCCGGCCGGCAGCCGGCCCTGCCACTGCCCCGGCTCTTCGGCGATCACCACAAGCTCGCGCACGCCCTCGGCCCGGATCTGGTCGACGGCCGCGGGCACGGTGAGCGCCCCGTCGTGGGTCTGCCCGCCGGTCATGGCCACGGCATCGTTGAAGAGGATCTTGTAGGTCGCATTCACCCCGGCCGCCACCGCCGCCCGGATCGCGAGCAGGCCCGAGTGGAAATAGGTCCCATCGCCCATATGGACGAAGACATGCCGCTCGTCGGTGAAGGGCGCATGGCCGATCCAGTTCGCCCCTTCGCCCCCCATCTGGGTGAAGGTCTCGACGTTGCGGTCCATCGCCACCGCCAGCATCGAGCAGCCGATGCCTGCGGTGGCGCGGCTGCCGTCCGGCAGCCTGGTCGAGACCGAATGCGGGCAGCCCGAGCAGAAGTAGGGCTCGCGGAAGGGCAGGCTGGGCACGGGCGCCGGAGCCGCGGGCAGGTCGATGGGCGGCAGGCGCAGGAAGGCCGCGAGCACGGGCACCAGCCCCGCCGGGTCGAGCTCGGCCGTCGAGGAGATCAGGGGCGCGCCTTCGGGCGTGGTCTTGCCCCAGATCCGCGGCCGGGCGCCGGTGCGGTTGTAGAACTGCGCGCGGATCTGGTCCTCGATCACCGGGCGCTTCTCCTCGATCACGAGGATCTCCTCGAGCCCCTCGGCGAAGCGGTCGAGCGTCGCGGGCACCAGCGGCCAGACGAGCCCCACCTTCAGAAGCCGCAGCCCCGCCTCCTCGGGCGAGATCCCGGCGCGGGCGAAGGCGCCCGCGAGATCGCGCCACGCCTTGCCCGCGGCCACGATCCCGCGC